>CAVHIX010000220.1:0-3032 GCA_963636135.1 Anaerovoracaceae bacterium | reverse complement strand
AGCAAAACTCGAATCGTATCCAAGACTAACCAAATTGAAAATCCAACAAACGCTGCGATTAAAAATATTTTGTCAGCGGCTAATTTTTCTTTTTTGTTTTCATCTAATTCTGATTTCATAAAATCCTCTTTTTATCTTTTTAATTATAAATTCCTGTACCATCGTATTTTATAATTGTAACTGAATCTTCTTTTACTTTGACAGGATTTTTATATCCAAACTGAAATTCTTTTGTATCATATTCGTTTGAAAGAACGCTTTTTAATTTTTTTACAACGACTGTCACATAATATTCGCCTTCTTCAATATAAAACGAAGCAGATTTTCCAACTGCCAAACCATTTTCAGAATCGTCCCAATACAAAGAGCCTTTTGCCCCGTACTCCGAATTTACATAAACCTGCGAAATCAAATCAGTTTCAACAGAAGAATTATTTTGCACACAAAGACGGCCCTTGTTATCCGGCATTTTACAAGAAAAAACTGAAATTAAAACCAAAGAAAAAAACAAAATACTCTCAATAATTTTTTTCATAATCTTCACCTTTTTTTGAATTATAACAGCATTTTTGAAAACTGTCATTAAACATTTTTTAGCGATTATAACCGCAAAAAATCCCATTTTTACAAATTTTAGCGACTGTAACCGATAAAAGTAACCCCCTTTTCCCCCATTCATTTACTAGTTCTTTATTGAAATTTTTGTTAAAATCGTTTTCACAGAGAAGGCAAATTATGAATATTGATATGTTAATTGACGGAATTCTTGATTCTTATGACAGATATGGCGGAATTAACCGCAGCGAAGGCGAAAATTTTCCAAATCGGCAGAATGTTTTAACGGTTCTTTCTGATTTACAAAGTCTGATTTTTCCAGGTTTTAAAAGTGCTGAAGAAATCCGCTCTCACAATATTCGTTACATTACCGGAACAAAAGTTAACAATATTATCGCGATTTTAACTAAAGAAATTCAAAAGGCACTCGTTTATTCTGTGTCGCAAAAAAAAGATTATTCGGGAAATATTGAATCTTCGCATTGTTTTAAATTAGCAGAAGAAACTTCTCTTGTTTTAATCGAAGAAATTCCTGAAATCCGAAGAAAATTGTCGCTCGATGTTGCGGCGGCTTTCAATGGGGATCCGGCTGCAAAAAGCCCAGAAGATGTTATTCTTTCGTATCCGGGATTGCAGGCCATTTTGGTTTACAGAATTGCACATTTTCTATCTAAAAACGGAATTCCGATTATTCCACGAATTATGAGTGAATATATTCATTCTCATACGGGGATTGATATTAATCCGGGTGCTGAAATTGGCGAATCTTTTTTTATTGATCACGGAACTGGCGTTGTAATCGGCGAAACTTGCGTAATCGGGAATAATGTAAAAATCTACCAGGGGGTAACTCTTGGCGCTTTGAGTGTAAAAAAAGAATTTATGAATAAAAAACGGCACCCTACTATTGAAGATAATGTTACGATTTACGCGGGAGCAACGATTCTTGGCGGAAATACGATTATCGGGCGAGGAAGTACGATTGGCGGAAACACATGGGTTACCAGTTCGGTTCCGGCGAACACTACTTTAATTCAGCAAAAAGAATAAAATTTTGTTGCCATTTTACCTAAAAAATTTGTATATTTAAAATAATAGTTCTTTTATTAATTGAAAATAAAAATACCATAAATGGCAAAAAAAATTATTGCTCCAGATGGGTGTTCCGCTTGCCTCGCAAAATGCTGAACGCATTTTTTTTATACTGCGAGTCAACGAGTACAAATCTTCCACAATAATCTTTTTTGCCACAGGCTCTTTTTCAAAAATAAAACTATTACTTTAAATCAACTCTGAGGCAAAAAAAATGGCAAAACATGAATTTCAGACTGAAGTAAATCAGCTTTTACAACTTTTAATTCATTCTTTGTATTCAAACAAAGATATTTTTCTTCGGGAAATTATTTCTAACGGAAGTGATGCTCTCGACAAGCTCAAATATTTGACTGTTTCTGATGACGCTTACAAAAATATAAAATTTGATCCACGGCTTGATATTTCTTTTGATGAAAAACAGAATGTTCTTGTTGTTCAGGATTCTGGTATTGGTATGAGCGACGAAGATTTGCAGAATAATCTTGGTACTATCGCTCGTTCTGGAACTAAGGCTTTTCTTTCAAAATTAACTCAAGAAGCTTCTAAAGATTCAAATTTAATTGGTCAGTTTGGGGTTGGTTTTTATTCGGCTTTTATGGCTGCAAAAAAAATCGATGTTTATACACGAAAAGCTGCTGGCGACGGAAAAATCTGGCACTGGTCTAGCGATGGCACTAATTCCTACGATTTAGACGAAATTTCTTCTGATAGCGAAGATGCAAAAAAATACGGTTTTGATAATGCTGAAAAATCTGGTTCCGCAATCGTAATGAGTTTGAACGACGACAGCAAAGAATACGCTTCAAGATGGAAGATTGAAGAATTAATCAAAAAATATTCAGATCATATCGCATTCCCAATTTATCTTCACTACGAAAAAAATGATTACGACGACAAAGGAAATGTTAAATCAACTGAACAAAAAGTAGATCAGGTAAACTCAGCTTCTGCATTGTGGAAAAGACCAAAATCAGAATTAAAACCGGAAGATTACGCTGAATTCTACAAAACAATCAGTCACGATTCAAATGATCCGTTGACCTATGTTCACACTCACGCAGAAGGAACTCAGGAATACACAACACTTTTCTACATTCCGCAAAATGCTCCTTTTGATATGTACCAGGCTGATTACAAAAGTGGCGTAAAACTTTATGTAAAACGAGTTTTCATTACAGACGATGACCGAGAACTTTTGCCAGCATATTTAAGATTCGTTCGTGGTGTAATCGATTCTGAAGATTTGCCTTTGAATGTTAGCCGTGAAATTTTACAGCAAAACAGAATTCTTGAAACTATTAAAAGTCAGTCTGTAAAAAAACTTTTAAGCGAATTTAAAAAATTAGGCGAAAAAGCCGATCGCGCAAAAAAATCAGAAAATC
>CAVHIX010000219.1:0-3117 GCA_963636135.1 Anaerovoracaceae bacterium | reverse complement strand
TGAAAAAAATTTAATTTCAAATCAGCAGGAATTAGAAAATTATATCGATTCTGCCTGTGAAGAAAGCGCAAAAAATCTTGAAAATAATATTTTGCTTCAAAAAGAAAATAATAATAGTTTTAAACCAGAATTATTATCACAGGAAGAACTTTTTCAGTTTGCGAATGTAAACTCTTCTTTTCCGGATTTAGATTTTTCTTCAATTTCTGTAAAAAATTCAACTTTGCCGGATATCGAACTTTATAAAAAAATCCGTACGGAATATATTTCTGGTATAACTTACTATGAACCAACAATCACTTATACAGATAAAATTGTTCCCGGTCGGAAGGGCAATGTTTTTCAGGATTTATTAAAGCAATCGGCAGAAGAAAAACTAAAAACTCAGGAATAAAGGTGTTTTATGAAACTTGTAGCGATTCGTGGTGCAATTTGTGCAAAAAATTCTAAGGAATCAATTTGTTCACAGACGGCAAAAATGTGTAATCTGATTTTCCAAAAAAATCAAATTCAAAGTCAGAATATTGTTTCAATGCAATTTACGCTCACAAAAGATTTAAATAAATTTAATCCGTGTGCGGCACTTCGAAAAGAACCTTGTGTAATCGACACTTCAAAAATTCCTCTTTTTTGTTCTCAGGAAGCGTACATTAAAGGCGGATTAAAAAAAGTTATTCGCGTTCTTTTAACTTGTTATGTTCAGGATGAAGAACAAATTTCTCATATTTATTTAGACGGAACTGAAGTTTTGCGCCCAGATTTTTGTAAAAAATAATTTTGGAAGTTTATATGAATATTTGGATTGTAAGTCAGGAATGTTCAGGAATTCAAGAAGCGGGTGGTGTAAAAAGTGTAACTTATTCGCTGACAAAAGAATTTTCGCGTCAAAAAAATAAAGTAACGCTTTTTCTTCCTAAATTTAATTGCACAACGCTAAAAAATATTAAAAATTATAAAAAAAATATTTTTCCGCAATGCAGTATTCAAATTTGTAATCAAACAGAAAAGGTTTCTTTTTCCCAAGGATTTTTAAAAAATACAAAAGTGCGCGTTATTTTTGTTGAACATGAATGTTTTTCTGAAAAACAGGATATTTATGTTTATACAAAATCAGAAGAAGAAAAAAATCCGGAACACAAAAAAGGAACTGGCCACATTGATGTAAATTTTTTGGACATTTTATTTCAAAAATCAGTTGCAGCGTTTGGAGATTTTTGTTCAAAATCGGATTTTCCGCAGATTGTTCATGCCCAGGACGCTTCTTGCGCATGTATTGGGGCCTTTTTGGCAGAAAAAAATATTTTTCAAAATACAAAATCGGTTGTAACAATTCATAATGCGGGGCCGGCCTACCATCACGAATTTAGAAATTTTTCTGATGCAAAAAAAATTACAATGTTAAATGATGAAATTTTGAATTTTTCTAAAAATGGCGAACGAATTGAACCGTTTTTAATCGCTTCTCAGTTTTCAAAACTCATTACTGTTTCAGATTTTTATGCCCAGGAAATTACTGATCCTAAAAATAATTCTTTAACGGACGGGCTAGCGCATCTTTTTTCAGAAAAAAATATTAAAATCCTTGGAATTACAAACGGAATTGATTTTAAAAGTTATAATCCGACTTGTAAAAAATGTTCGCATTTGCCGTTTACTTTTAATCCGATTAAAAAAAATCTTACCGGAAAAGCAAAATGCCGAAATTTCTTGTATGAATTTTGTTCTCAAAATGCGGATTTAAAAAAATTTAGCGGTTACACTCAGGGCCTTATAAAACACGGATTTTTGGAGCCTTTCACAAAAGATGAAATTTTGCTTTCTTTCCACGGAAGAACTGTTTATCAAAAAGGAATTACGATTTTGCAAAATGCTTGCGAAATTCTGTTTCAAAAAAATAAAAATATAAAAATTATAATTGTAGGTCAGGGCGACAGTCAAAATGTAAACGATTTGATTCAGTTTACCCAAAAATTCCCTGGAAAAGCCGTTTATTTTGAAGGATATAATAAAAAAACTTCGCGATTGTGTGTTGCTTCAAGTGATTTTATAATTTTGCCAAGTTTTTTTGAGCCTTGCGGCTTGGAAGATTTAATCGCACAAATTTACGGAACTTTGCCAATCGCTCATAAAACCGGCGGATTAAGAAAAATTATTAATAATAAAACCGGATTTTTATATGAAGAAAACACAGCTGAAAATCTTTCAAACATTATTGAACAGATTATTGTTGAATTAATATTTTTAAATCCTCAAAAAAGATTAAATATGATTCAAGAGGCGTGTTTAACTGTAAAAGAAAATTTTTCTTGGAAGAAAATCGTAAAAGAAAAATATATTCCTTTTTTCAAAAATTTATAAAAAAAATTAAAAAATTTGTTTTTTACTATTGACACTTTTTTTAATTCTGTATATTATAAATACATCTTCAACGCAATAAGTTGAATGCTACCTTAGCTCAGCTGGTAGAGCACGTGATTTGTAATCTCGGGGTCGTGGGTCCAAATCCTACAGGTAGCTTTAATTGGGGAGTTTCTAGAGTGGTCAAATAGGACAGACTGTAAATCTGTTGGGTCTCCCTTCGTAGGTTCGAATCCTTCACTCCCCAATATTTAAGAGTTAGTTTTCTAACTCTTTTTTTATTTTAAATGCAATTAAGTCCAATACATTTGACAAACAATTTTTATTCCTTTAAAATCAATGTACAAAATTAGAAGGGGTGCTTAAGTGAAAATTCAGTTTTGGGGCGTAAGAGGGTCTTTACCATCTCCGATTACTCCTCAGCAGATACAGGCAAAAATTTCAGCTGTAATTCAGCGGCTCACCCCAAAAGATGTTATTTCTCCAGAAGCAAAAGAAAAATTTATTTCAAGTTTGCCGGAATGGCTTTTTGGAACTACTGGCGGAAACACTCCTTGTCTTTCGATTACGAATAAAAATGATATTCAGATTGTTTTAGATTGTGGTTCTGGTTTGCGTTCTTACGGAAATGCATTAAAAAGTCAGAATAAAACTTTTCACATTTTCTTGTCGCATTTTCATTGGGATCATATTCAGGGCCTTCCGTTTTTTTCTAAGGCGTTTGCTCCTGATTCAAAACTGATTTTTTATACTTTTTCA
>CAVHIX010000218.1:0-3158 GCA_963636135.1 Anaerovoracaceae bacterium | reverse complement strand
AAAAAAAATAAAATATTTGGCGTTGTCATCAGAAAAAGCAAACGATTTTGAATTTAAAATTTCCGCTATGCACAATGATTTGTATATTTCAGTTTTGAAGGAAAAAAACTTTGAAAATTCGGAAAATATAACTGTTATTGAGCCAAACAGAGTAAAGGGAAGATTTACTGATAATATTCGTTTTGAAAATTATTCTGAAGATTTTAATATTTATTTTTATGTTTTTGCTTGTAATGATTTACAGGATGAAAAAAAATACCTTGGAATTGTAAATTTAAAGAATTTTAATGATTCTGATTTTTTAGAAAGCCCTGTAAAAAATCTTTCAAAATTTAATTATTATCTTGTCCAAGCCAAAAATGGGAAAAAATATAATTTTGAAATTTCAAAAAAGCATAACGATCTTTATATTTTTGTAAAATAAGATTAAAGGCCTTCTGCTTTTTTTAATTCATCTACCAAAGTTTGAAATTTTACTTTGGAAAGATTTTTTTCGAAAGCAGATTGGGCTTCTTTTAGGTGGCCATCTAGAACTTTGTGAATATTTTTCCCGACTGGGCAGAGTAAACTTGGTCTTTCATGGAAAGAAAAAATTTAAAAGTTGGTACAGTTTCTGTTTATGATTCAGGAAAAGTTAAAATTTATACATATCAAACAAATGATGCGTTGGGTGATGCAGCTTTTATTGTTGAAGGAAAATCTTCTTTGTTTGCTGAATAAATTTTTTGTAAAAAATCGGTCTGCTCAAATGTGGGCAGACCTTTTTTGTTTTTAAATGATATTGACATAAATCTTTTTTGGTATAAGAATAAGCTAAAAATAATTAGCGTAAAATAACGAGGTTCAAAATGAAAAAATTATACAAAGTTACCGGAATGATGTGTGACCATTGTGAAAATCATGTAAAAGAATATGTTGAAAAACTTGAAGGCGTAAAAAGTGCAAAAGCAAATCACAAAAAAGAACTTTTAAAAGTCGTTTCAAAAGAAGAAATCCCAGTTGAACAAATTAAGTCGGCTGTTGAGGATGCTGGCTACAAATTTGAAGGTGAAATTTAAAATCCTAAAACTAAACTTGAATTTGCTCCGCCGAATGCAAACGAATTCGACATACAACAATTAACTTCTTTTTTATTGTAAGAAAAATTTTTGTCTACAATATTTAAGGAAGGGCATTGTTCGTCTTTTATGCCGTCCCAAACTTGCAAAGGCAGAGAGATTTTTTCTTTTTTATAATTGTTTTTTAATGTTAAATAACACGCTGCACATTCAATCGCTCCAGAAGCGCCTAGTGTGTGGCCGGTCAAGCTTTTTGTTGAACTGGAAGGCACTGAATTTTCGCCAAAAAGTTTTGCAACTGCTTTTGCTTCCATCGAATCGTTGAATTTTGTTCCCGTTCCATGAAGATTTAAATAATCAATGTCTTTTGGTTCTTTTTGAGATTTTTTAAGGGCCCTTTGCATTGCCAAAAAGGCCCCCTTCCCTTCTGGATCAGGGCTTGTCATATGGTACGCGTCTGCACTTTCGCCGTATCCCAAAAGTTTAATCGGATTTTCTTGCGTGAATAAGGGTTCCCGGGTTAGAACAAAAAATGCTGCCCCTTCTCCAAGTGTGATTCCGTGTCGATTTTTGCTGAACGGATTTGTAATTTCTGAAGAAATGGCCTCTAGTGAATTAAAACCTATTAGCGCTGTGTTGCTTGCAAGGTCTACCCCGCCACAAATAACGGCATCGCAGATTTTGCTTTGAAGTAATTCGCTTGCTTTTATAATTGCACTCGCACTGGAAGAACAGGCTGTGCTAAAAGAAAGAGCTGGCCCTGTGATTTTGTATTTTTTTGCGATAAAAGTTGAAACATAATCGGCACTTTGCATTTCTAAATTGTAATTTTCAGGGAATTTTTGATTTTTAAAAAATTCTGTGTGTCCTTTCACGCTCAATTCAGTTCCGTTATCGCAACTTCCAACGCAAATGCCAATTTTTTGTGGAGAATATTTTTTTATAACGGTTTGAATTTCGTTTTCAATCTGGGAAAGGCATTTTTCTTCAATTCGGATGATTCTTGAATCGTATTTTGAACTTGATTTTTCAGTTAAAAGAGAATCGTTGATTTTGGCGACAAAAAATGAATATTGCAACGCTTCAACTTTTTTTATTCCAGATTGATTTCCGGAAATTAGTGAGGCCCAAAATTCTTCTTTGTTTGAACCAATTGCGCAAAAAACTGCAGGATCAGAAAAATAAACTGGAATCATTAGTCGGTTGCCTCTGTTAAAATATATTTGTAACCACGCAAAAAGTTTTGAATTGTAGTCACATTTTGTTCTTTTGTGATTTTTTCAATGATTTTTGAACCATCTTTTATAACACGAGTGTTTTCATCAGTTTTTTGAAAATCGAGATTTATTTTTTTCAAGGAAGATTTTACGGCATCAAAATTATAAAATGCAAATTGCAAATCTGCGACAATATATTCAGGTTTTAGATTTTTTGGAAAAATTGAAGAATCCAGAACCACGCTGTAACCGTCAAAAATTAATTCGCCTAAAAGATTTCCAAAATCTGTAAAAATGCTGAGAGAAATCTGTTCTTTGTCAGCCTGAACATACGAAAGAAAATTAAAAGAATTTTCACCGAATTCGCCCTCGAGTAAAACTTGCGAATCGATAACAGAATCAAGATTTTGTGGCGAAATTAAATAATATTTTTTAGAATTTGTAACATAAACTGGAGAAATTTTTGAGCCCGGAATTTTTGGGGAACTCATACAACTTGTAAAAATTGCAGAAAAAGCGAATAAAATTGCAAAGGATTTAAAAATTTTCATTTAATAACTATAAATTTTATTCATAGAATAGTCAAATCTAAAACTGAAAATCAAAATTAAAAATAGGCGATTAAATATTCTGAAATTTCTGTAAATTTTAAAGATTCATAAAGTTTTAATGCCGGCTGATTTGAAATTTTTGCGAATAAAACGGGCATTTTTTTTAATCGTAAAATTTTTTTTATAAAATAGAATAAAAGTGTAAATGAAAAATGATTTTTTCTGAATTCTTTTGGGGTAAAAACGCCGCCGAGCAAAAATGCGTTAAATCCGATTGCGCTGGTTTGAGCTTTTGAAACGATTTTTTGGTTTTCATTTTCTAGCGTTAAAAT
>CAVHIX010000217.1:0-3242 GCA_963636135.1 Anaerovoracaceae bacterium | reverse complement strand
CTTCAAAATTGTGCGGTTTTAAATCTTTTGGAAGGAAAATATTCGGAAGCGCTAAAACTTTCTCCGGAAAATGCGAAAAATCCGTATTTTTGGTCGCTTGTAAATTTTGATGGCGAGCATTTTGCTGAAAGCGCGTTTTATGGCGAAAATTTTGTTCAGAATTTAAAAATAAAAAATGAAAATTTAAAAGATTTTGGAAAAATTGTTTGCTTGATTTCTGATTCATATAATTATTTGGCGGATTTTAGTGGGGCCCAGAAGATTCGGCAAAAATATATTGAAACTGAAAATATTAAAAAATTTGATGCAGAAAATATTTTTACCCCGATAATTTACACGAATAGTGCCATTTTTGAATTTCAGAATAAAAATTATCAAGAAGCAAAAGATTTAATAATCGATGTTTTAAATTATTTTCCGGATAATTTTTCAGCCCTTTGCGTTTATGCGGATTTTTCTAATAAAACGAATGAGCAAAAATCAGAATCTTTTGAGCAGAAAATTTTGCACGATTACGGAATGGCGTCTTTGGAAATGGAAAAATATGAAAATCGTGTAAAAATTCCGTTTAGCGATGTGATTTCACGCGTTTCTTCTAGTTTGAAACAAAAAAAATCTGTTGAACTTGAAATTTTGTATTTTGATTTAGTTTATAAAAAAAAAAAAAAATATTTTTTACAGGAAAAAACTTTTGAATTGTATAAAATCCTTGAAAATAATCAGATTTCAAAAAATATTTACCCCGATTTTCTTGTAAATTATGCCGTGGATTTTTTCCTTTCAAATAAAAAAACAGAGGAAGCGCAAAATCTTTTGTATAATTTTATTTTTTCAAAGTACAATTTTTTGCCCGAAGAAGATTTTTGGAAAAATGTCATTTCAAATATGGAAAAAATTAATTTAAAGCAGGTGGAATATTTGTCGTATTTTGCACTTTTGCAAGAGTTAGAGCAGGAATCGCTGGTTTTGTCTGAATATTGTGCTTACGATTATTTTAATTCCTTTGACGATTTTGCACTTTCTTCTAAAATTTCAAAATTTAGTGCGATTAATTTAGGGGACATTTACTATTCGAGTGGAAAAGTTTCGTCTGCGATAAAATTGTATTCAAAATTAACTGGAATCGTTCAAGATGAAGGGTTAAAAAGTTTGATTTTTTACAGAATCGCAAAAATTTATTACGACCAAAAAGATTTTATAAATGCAAAAATAAACGCTCAGTATTCGGTTTCGCTTAATATTCGAAATGTTGAAGCAAAATTCCTTTTAACAAGATTAGAAAAAGAAAAACCCGAAATGTTTTAAATTCCGGGTTAGATTTTTATTTATTCAATTACAGCGATGATGTCGGCCATTTTTAGAATTAAATATTCTTCGCCGTCCATTTTAATCTGTGTTCCAGAATATTTGTCGTACATGATGTGATCGCCTGGTTTTACAGTGATTTTTACATCTTCTGTGCCGCATCCGATTTCGATTACTGTGGCAGTCTGAGTTTTTTCCTGTGCTGCATCTGGAATAATAATTCCGCTTGAAGTTTTAGTTTCGGCTTTGTCGTTTTTTACGAGTACACGATCAGCTAATGGTTTAATTTTCATTTTATACTCCTATTTTGAATTCGTTTTTATTTATAATTAAATTTATGAAAAATGATAGTAGAAGTCAACAAAAAAATAAAAAATCTGTTTATGTAATAGGCTGTTACAGTAGGCTTTAACGGTGTCTCACATTAGGCTTTAACTGACCGTTACATTAGGCTTTAACAGGGGCTCACATTAGGCTTTAACGGTGTCTTACATTGTAATGTGAGGGGGTGTTAAGAGGAAAGAAATTAGTTTTAAGTAATGAAGTTAGATTTTTAGTTTGAAATGAAGGACACGAATATGCATATATTCATTATTCCGTTTCCTCATAGTAATACGAATAATCGATACCTTTCATAAACATTTTGCGGTCGTTGATTTTGTCTGAAAACCTAATTTTTATAATCCCAGTTTCTTGCGAACTTCATTAAGTGAAGTGTTGAAACTCTTAAGAGCAATTTTTAAAAATTCTTGACATAAACTTTAATTTTGCTTACATTAAAAATATTATTGAGAACTTGCGACATAAATGTTGTAACTTTTCAGCAAGAAAATTGAGGTTTTGATTTTAAAATGATAAAAAGAGAACTTTATTTGCAGAAAATAATAAATTATATGTGGGACGGTCAAATAAAAGTCATAACAGGAATCCGACGTGCAGGAAAATCTACACTTCTTTTTGAACTTTTTTACGAATATCTTTTACAAAATGGAACTTTGCAAACTAATATCATTACATTACAACTTGATAAACGAAAATATGCAAAATATCGAAATCCTATAACTTTAGCGGATTTTGTAGAAAATCAAGTTTCGCAAAGTAAGGAAAAATTTTATCTTTTTATTGATGAAATCCAATTCTGCCATTCTGTTCCAGACCCTGATAATGATGGTTTTGAAATTACTGTTTATGACATGTTGAATGAACTTAAAGACTACAAAAATCTCGATGTTTATGTTACCGGCAGTAATTCTAAAATGCTTTCTAAAGATATTTCTACTGAATTTCGCGGGCGTTCGTCACAAATCTATGTTTATCCTTTAAGTTTTTTAGAATATAACGAGGCTCTTGGTGGAGACAAACGTGATAATTTTGACCGCTATATGATTTATGGTGGCCTGCCTTACACTCTGCACTTAAAAACAGAAGACCAGATTAAAGATTATCTTTTAAATCTTTTTGATGAAGTTTATATAAAAGACATTCTTGAACGAAATAAATTAGAACGCCCTGACCTTTTGAACGATATTTTAAATTTGCTTAGTACATTTATCAGTTCTTTGACAAATCCATTTAATATTACGAATACACTGAAAAGTGTAAAAAAGGAAAAACTTAGTTCTAATACGGTAAGTGACTATATTGAATACTGTAAGGATGCTTTTTTAATAAGTGAAGCAAAACGATACGATGTAAAAGGTAAACATTATTTTGATTATCCTAATAAATACTATTTTACAGATATTGGCCTTCGTAATGCACGGTTAGGATTTAGGCAGATTGATTCAGGGCACATTATGGAAAATATTATTTACAACGAATTACTCATACGCGGATATTCTGTTGATATTGGAGTTGTTGTAGATAGAAGAAAAGGGGCGAATGTACAAAAAGAAATTGATTTTGTTGTAAACAAAGGTGACAGACGAGTCTATATC
>CAVHIX010000216.1:0-3274 GCA_963636135.1 Anaerovoracaceae bacterium | reverse complement strand
GGCGTGTTATGCGTATTCGCTGGGAAAAAAAGTTGGTTTTGATAAAATCGGGCTTTCTGAACTTTTTGTAGCCGGAATTTTGCACGATATTGGAAAAATGGCGATTCCTCGTTCAGTTTTGGAATCTCGGGGAAAACTTTCTTCTTCGGATTTTACTTTGATGCGAAGTCATGTTTATTTTTCAAAAAAAATGCTTTCCGGGGTTGTGCCAACGAATATTTTTAAAATTGCGATTCATCATCACGAAAAAATTGACGGTTCAGGGTATCCAGATGGACTTTCGGAACAGGATTTGTCGACTCAGGAACGAATTTTAACGCTTGTGGATATTTTTTCGGCACTTGCTCAAAGCAGAAGTTACAAACGGGAATATTCAAAAGAAGAAATTTTAAAAATTTTAAAAGATCTTTCGGATAATCATCAGATTGACAGCGATTTATTTTCTGTGCTTGCGTCAAATTACGATTCTTTTAAAAAAGATGCTGAAGATATGAAAATTATTTTTAATTCTCCGGTTGGACAGGCTAATCTTTTTTATGAAGAAATTCTTCTGTAATCGCTTTTTGGAAAAAATACTTCATTTTTTGATTAAATGTGTTATAATCTAGTCGATGACGAAGCAAGAATTAGTAAGCGAAATGTCTGAAAATTTAGAAATCTCAAAGAAAAAGTGCCTTCAAACGCTGAATGTTATGATTGAAGAAGTCGTTGGCACTTTGGAAAATGGCGGAAAATTTATTCAGCCAGGTTTTGGAACTTTTAAAGTTACTGAAACCAAAGAACGAATTGGCAGAAATCCGCAGACTGGGCAAAAAATGCTTTATCCTCAAAAATTGCGAGTAAGATTTAAAACTTCAGATAAATTAAAGGACGAAATCAATGAGTGAAATTTTAACGCAGGCAGAATTAGCTCAGCGTCTTATTCAAAAAACTGATGTTAATCCTGAAGTTGCCAAAAACTTTGCAAATGTATTTTTCTCGATTGTAAAAAAACAGCTTAAAAAATCAGATTCGTTCAGTGTTTATAATTTTGGAACATTTAAAAAAACTTGGATTGAAGAATCTTGGGGTTTTAATCCTTCAAATGGTGAAAAAATAAAAATTCCTTCTCATTATAGAATAAAATTTATTCCGTGCGCTGCCGTTGCCCGCCGAATCAATAAAAAATATGCGCTTTTAAAGCCGAAAGTAATTGAAGAAAAGGTCGACGAAAACGAATCGCTTTTGTACAAGGCAGAAAAAGAAAACGAAAAGAAAAAATCGCTTTTGTATAAGGCCTCTCGTGTGCAGGAAGAACTTGAGCAAAATCAGATTGTAGAAGAATCGGAAGAAGATTTTTATAATCCGCCGGAATCGTTGACCGCCCAGGATGTTCAGGATGAAACTTTAACAAAAATTGAAGAGCAGGAAGAAGACGAAAAAGAATTGAACAAAAAACCGAAGAAATTGTTCGTAATTTTGTCGTGTGCGTTTGTTTTGCTTTTAATTTTGATTTCAGTTTTGATAAAATGTTGTTCAAAAAAAGAAAAACAGCCTAAAAAAGAAGTTGAAAATGAAATTTTAGTTGAAAAAGAGCCAGAATCCGAAGAAAAAGAAGAGCTTCAGGAAGAAATTGAACTTTCTTTTGAAGAAATGGTTATAAAATATGGAAGTTCGTACCATAAAATTGCAAAAGAAAAATATCAAAATCCGCATTTATGGCCATATATTTTTAGCGCGAACAAAGCTGAATGTCCGGATCCAGATTTAATCATTTCTGGCAAAAATTTAATCGTTCCAGAGCAGCCGGATTTGCAGAAAAATAAAGCTGAAGTTTGTATGAGCGTTTTGGATGCGTATAATGCCTATCTTTTGATGTGTGAAAAACAGCCTGAAAATCCGAAAAATCAGAAGCGAAAAAATCTTGCGGTTCGGGTTATTGTGAGTGGCGAAATTTTGTATCCTGGTTTTATAGATGAATATTCAGAGCGAATTTTACCGGATTACGCGCAAAAAGCAAAAAATATTGCAAAAAATCAGTTTAAATAGTCAAAAAAACTTTTGCATCCATTGAAAGATTTCCGTCGAAAGTTGTGTTTGTGATTAAATCCGTTTTGCCGATAAAATCTTTTGTAATTTCTGATTTTGTAAAATCTTTTGACGCACAAAAAACTATAAATGCCGATTTTTCTTCAAGGCACTTTTTTATGACGATTGTTTTTGTTTCGTCGTCGATTTTATTTTCAACGGTTTTCCCTTCCGTGATAATCGGGTTTTGTTTTCTGGTTTTGATAAGCGTTTTATACCATGAAAGAATTTTTTCATCCTGCGCTGATTTTTCCCAAATCATTCCGCGGCGGCAATCTGGATCGGCTCCACCGGTTAGGCCAACTTCGTCTCCGTAATAAATGAACGGCATTCCCGGAAGCAAAAATTGAAAAGCTACTGCAAGATGAAGTTTTTGTTTTGATTCTTGGGCCTGATACAAAAATCGCGGCGTGTCGTGGCTGTCAAGATGATTCCAGAGTGTTTGATAAACAAAAGGGTGATAATTTCCTTTTATGAAATTCAAGGTTTCGACAAATTTTGTGGCTGAAATAGTCTCGCAAGCGACAAAAGAACGAACGGCATTGTAAAAAAGATAATTCATGGCGTTATCCCATTTTGTTCCGTCAAGGTAGTCGGGGGTGAAATGCCAACATTCGCCAGTGATTAAAATGTCATTTTTAACTTTGCGAACGGCTTTTCGAAAATCTTGCCAAAAATCGTGAAGAATTTCGTCTGCAACATCGAGTCGCCAGCCGTCAATGTCGTATTCTTTAATCCAAAAAGTTGCAACATCCAAAAAATATTTTCGCGTTTCCGGATTGTTGAGGTTTGTTTTTGGCATTCCGGAAAAGTACCCAAAAGTTTGAAAATTTGGGAAATCTTTTGTGAATTTTGGCGAAACTGGGAATTTTTCGATGTAATACCAATCTTTGTATTTTGATTTTTCTTTATTTTTAATAATGTCTGCAAACGCAAAAAAATCGCGGCTTGTGTGATTGAAAACGGCGTCCAAAATTATTTTAAGGCCCAAAGAATGTGCTTTTTGAACGAGATTTTTAAAATCTTCATTTGTGCCGAGCGTTGGGTCGATTTGAAAATAATCTTCGGTGTCGTATTTGTGAATGGAACTTGATTTGAAAATTGGAGTGAGATAAATTGCGTCGACCCCTAAATCCTTGATGTATTCAAGATTTTGAGTAATGCCTTTTAAATCGCCGTGAAATTTTTCTTTTCCGTCTAAATTTTG
>CAVHIX010000215.1:0-3292 GCA_963636135.1 Anaerovoracaceae bacterium | reverse complement strand
ACTTAAAACTTCTTCCGGGACTGGACCAAATCTGTCTTCTAATTCTTTGAAAACACTATCAAATTCCTGAACATACTGAATTGAAGCGATTTTTTTGTAAATTTCCATTTTTGTCTGCCCAGAATGAACATACGAATCCGGAATAAAACCTGAATATTCAAGTTCGAGTAAAACTTCAGATTCTTCTTTGTAATCTTTTGAACTCATTAGACGATTTATAGCTTCATTTAAAAGTCGCATATACATATCAAATCCGACTGTATAAACATTTCCAGACTGATCTTTTCCAAGCAGATTTCCTGCCCCGCGGATTTCCATATCTTTCATTGCAATTTTAAAACCGCTTCCAAGTTCTGTAAAATCACTGATTACCTGAAGTCTTTTCATTTGAATTTCTGAAAGTGATTTATTTTTCGGGTAAAAAAGATAAGCATACGCTTTTTTGTCGCTACGGCCAACTCGTCCACGAAGCTGATAAAGCTGGGAAACGCCGTACATATCAGCCCTATCGATAATAATTGTATTTACATTTGGAATGTCGATTCCGTTTTCAATGATTGTAGTTGCAACCAAAACATGGAAACCACCCATTTTAAATCTTCTGAAAATATCGTCTAATTCTTCGCTAGTCATTTGCCCGTGCGCAATATCAACCATCATTTCCGGAAGAAGTTTTTCAAGTTTCATTTTCACTTCCATTAAAGATTCAACGCGGTTATGAAGATAAAAAACTTGTCCACCCCTTTCAACTTCTGCACGAATCGCTTTTGCAACTTTTTCATCTGTATATTCTTCAATTACAGTTTCAACTGGCTTTCGACTTTTTGGCGGCGTTGTCAATAAACTCATATCGCGGATTTTTAAAAGGCTCATGTGGAGCGTTCGCGGAATTGGCGTCGCCGACATTGCAAGGGAATCAATATTATTTTTTAAAACTTTTAATTTTTCTTTATCTTTTACGCCAAACCGTTGTTCTTCATCGATAATCATTAATCCAAGATTTTTAAACTGAATATCTTTCTGAATAATTCTATGGGTACCGATTAAAATATCGATTTTGCCTTCGTTTACTTCTTTTATAATCTTTTTTTGCTCTTTTGGACTTACAAAACGCGAAAGTTGCGCAATCGTAACCGGAAAATTTTGAAATCGTTCAACGCAATTTTCATAATGCTGTTCCGCAAGAATTGTCGTTGGCGACAAAAATGCGACTTGTTTTCCACCGATTACAGCTTTAAAGGCTGCACGCATAGCAATTTCTGTTTTTCCGTAACCGACATCACCACAAATTAATCGATCCATCGGAATTGGTTTTTCCATATCTTTTTTGATTTCTTCTGTAACCGAAATTTGATCCGGCGTATCTTCATACGGGAAAGACGCTTCGAACATCGTTTGCATTTCAGTTTCTTTTGGAAAGGCAAATCCCCGAGACGCTTTTCTGCGGGAATAAAGGTCAATCAGTTTTTGCGCCAAATCTTCTACAGCCTGGCGAACGCGACTTTTTTTATTTTCCCAGTTTTTACTTCCAATTCTGTCTAAACGCGGAGTTGAGCCTTCGCTTCCAATATAACGCTGAACCAGATTTACCTGTTCAATCGGAACAAAAACAAATTCTTCATCTGCGTATTCAAGTTTTATATAATCGCGCTCGTTTCCCAAAGCTTTTACACGGTCAATTCCCCTAAAAAGCCCGATTCCATAATTTACATGAACGATATAATCGCCCGGATTTAAATCTACGAAAGTATCGATTGCATTACTTTTTACTTTGCTTAAACTTTGAGGAGAATATTTTTTTCGCCCGAAAATTTCGTTTTCTTGAATGACTTTTAATTTTATTTCCGGAATTACAAAACCTTCAGAAATCGCTTTTCCGTAAATTGCAACAGGATTTGATTTTTTTGCATCTGTAAAATCTTTTAAAATTTCGTTGATTCTCAAAGCCTGATTTTCGTTGTCAGCAAAAATAAAAATATCCCACCCGGAATTTTGTTCGGCGCTTAAGTTTTCTTTTAAAAGATTTATATTTCCTAAATATGTCGTGCTCGAATTTGACGCGATTTCAATAAAAGTTTCGTTTTTTGGCGGATTTAATTTTTGTTCTTCTGTTAAAATACTTCTAAATTTTACAGCCTTATTAATAGAAGAAATTAGTTCATTAAAAGAAAAAGTTAAATCTTGTGGTGGCAAAATACAAAAATCCTGGCGATATTTTCTGTATAATCCGTTTAATTCGCGGTTAAAACTTTCCTGAAAATTGTTCAATCGGTCAAAATCAAACAGAAAAACCGGCATTTTTGAATCGATATAATCCAAAATCGAATATTTTTTGTCCCAAATCAGTGAATAAAAAAGTTCTTCCCCTTCACTTTGCGAAAATTCTTTTAATTCTGAAATCAATTTTTCACGGTATTTTTTTGCATTTTCCGTAAAAGGAAGCCGGCAATTTTCTTCATCTAAAATTGAATTTTTTTCGTCGGAAAGTTTTTCCTGCAGTTTTGAAATTAATTCTTCATTCCAGACAACTTCTTTCATTGGGTAAATTAAAATTGAATCGAGAGAAGAAATCGTATTCTGATTTTCAGGGTCAAAAGTTTTAATTTTTTCAATTTTATCAAAATCAAAAATAATCCTACTTCCGTTTTCGCTATCCGGAAGAAAAATGTCCAAAACTTCACCACGCAGACTAAATTCGCCCTTTACAGAAACTTTCGGAACGCGCGTATAACCGATTTTTGAAAGTTTTTCCGCAATTAAAACTGTATCAAGATTTTGTCCGACAGAAAGATTAAAAATATTTTTTTTAATAAATTCAGGATCTGGTAACGCTGATAAAAAAACTTTTTGCGAAACAATAAAAATCTGTGGTTCAAATTTTGCAAGATTCTGAATATTTTTTTGATTTGTGACTAATTTTGCAAGAACACCGGACCTTTCCCCAAAAATTACAGAACCCAACGACGCACTTTTGTAAAAAACTGTTCCCCAATCTGGCAAAATATTTACTTTCACATTTTCAAAAATCGTTAAAAAATTTATTTTTAGTGAAAATGCATCTTTTTCGGTCGGTACCACAATTAAAATATTTGAAAGATTCTGTAAAAGATTTGAAAAATCGGCTTGTGGCTTTCCTTTTACAGAATATCCGCTTTGTTTGTAATTTGCATTTTGAATCGTTTTTGAATATAATGAAGTGCAATATTCGTTTATAAAATAAGAAGAAAGCGAGCCTTGAAGTCCAAAAATATTTACCGGAAAAACAGTTTCAGTTTTGAATAAAGATTCCGCT
>CAVHIX010000214.1:0-3326 GCA_963636135.1 Anaerovoracaceae bacterium | reverse complement strand
ACTATTTATTTGTCATATTAAATGAAAGAACGAATTTCCAAGTGTTGTCCCAAACGACATTATTATCCTGAACTCTGAAACAGTTAGCCAAAAGCAAATGCAATGGGAACTGCGGAACTAAGAATCGAATGCCAGGCCCAAAACTGAAATAAAAATCGTCTAATCTTAAATTTGTAAACATATTTTCTACAGTATCTTTTACGGCACACGCATCAAAGAATCCGTCAATACCAATTACACCCTGGAACAACGGAATTCGAAGTTCTACACGATTTGAAAGCATTGCTTTTCCGCGAGCTTCTTTATTATTGTAAATTGAAGTCCAACCACGGGCGTTAAACATACCGTCAATATAAACTTTACTAGAATCACCAAAAAGCGTTCCCGGAACTGGGAAAATTCCTGTAAACTGAGTATAACATGCCAAAACCGCTTTAAAATTCCAGTAATTATTGAACAAAGGAATGTCAAAAAGTTTTAAATATGCTTCAAGTTTTGTATCCGAACGAAGATAAAATTCTTTTTCAAGTTCAGGCAAAAGTCCGTACCATGAAAGCCGCTCGTTCACAAACCAACCTTTTGAAGGGTCGTAGTTAATATCTCGGTTATCAAGAGAAACTGAAGCAAAAAGTGCATTTTTCAAACCAACACGATTTGCATTTTTACTAGTTCCAGTGTCCAGCGGAACATAAAGATTTTCATTATAAATATTTGTAGAAAGCGAATTTGTCATTCCACCAGAAACAGTGAAAATCGCAAAAGTCGGGTACCATCTTCGACCAAAAGAAGTGCTTAAAGAACCGCCCCACGACTGGAATTTCGTGTAATAATAATCGTCGTCAAAAAATCCTTCATTTGTAAATCGTGTAGTTAAACTTGAAGTATTGTAATGACTGAAAGAGAGCGTTTCACTGAACTGAATTGGTTTTTCAAAAATCCAGTTTTGACCATAAGAAAAATCAACTGACTGTTCAGAAGTTGCAATATTCGTTCCAACAGAAATTGTGCGCCCTTCCCCACGAAGATTTGAATTCTGCCATTTTGCAAATAGCGCAATCGGAAGATCATCAGGATTTTCAATTCCGCTGAAAGTCATACCAAACTGAACTGAAATCGTTGACTGTTCTTCTACGGAAATCAGTAAATCGACAAGATTTGGCTCAGACCCCGAAATCGGTTCCGGAACAATGCTTGAAAAATACTGAGTGTTATAAAGATTTCGCAAACCTGACATAATTTTGTCGCGGGAAAAAACATCGCCGGCTTTAAACGGAAGTTCACGTAAAATTACATTGTCTTTAGTTTTTGTATTTCCTTTAATGATAATATTTTCGATATGGCTTCGAGAATGTTCAGTAATCGTTAAATTATAAGAAACTGTTTTTCGCTCAACATCTTTATTCATAGAAGGATAAAATTCGTTCTGCATAAAACCGTTTTCGTAATACAGATTTGTAATTCCAGACAAACCTTCCTGAAATTTTACCTGATTAAAAACGGCGCCTTTTTTAAGTTTTATAAAAGATTCAAGTTTTTCGCTACTGAAAATTTCGTTTCCGGAAATTGTAAGACCATTATACGAATACTGAGCCCCTTCCTGAATGATGAAAGTGAGTGTCATTTCATCTCGTTCTTTTTTTTCGTTATAAGAAGAATCCTGAATTACATCCAAAACACGAGCATCGATGTAACCGCGGGAAGTATAATACTGAACAATTGCCTGTTTATCAGTTTCAAGTTTTGACTGTTGAAAAGCGCCATCTTTCAAAAATCCAACTTCCTTTAAAGAAAGTTTACCTTTTAAAGTTTTATCTGAAGCGATTGTGTTTCCGCGGAATTTAATATCCGTGATTACTGTACTTCCGCCTTCATTAATTTGAAAAACAACTGCGATTCCAGTGTCAGTTTCTTCTTTTAGATTCACGATTTTTGCATTCATAAATCCTTTTTTAACATACAAATCGCGAATGGCCCTTTCATCAAGAAGAACTTTGCTTTCTACATAAACTTCGCCCGCTTTCATAGAAATTGCTTCACGAAGTTCGTTATTACGGATTTTTTTATTTCCTTTAAAAGTTACAGAAGAAACTTGCGGATGTTCTTTTACGCTAAAAACAAGAAGAACTTTATCCGGATTACTAGGATCGTGTTTTGCAAAAGGCTCAACTTCTTCAAAATATGCAAGTGCATAAAGACGATCAAGCATTTCATTATAAAGAGAATCTGTAAATTCTTTTCCAATAAAACTATTTGTAACGCCTAAAACATCAGATTTTTTTACACTGTTTAAGCCCTGAAAAGTGATTTGAGAAATCGGCTTTCCCCAAAACCAATCGTCATCTTCCGCAAATGCAAAAGAAGAAAATAAAACTAAAACAACCGCAAAAACAACTTTTGATATTCTTTTAAAAAACATTTAAAAATCCTAAATATATTTAAAATGTAAACTTCCATGTAAGCGTTACAGATGTTGAAGATACTAATTTTTTTTCAAAAATATTTGTAAATTCCGGAGCCATCTTCCATTTTATATTTGCAAAAGGAGTTTCAATTTCCAGCCCAAGTTCAGGTTTAAAAACTAATCCTCCAGGAGTTATAAAATCGTCCCGTTTAGATTCATCATAAGACCAACGCAACAAAGCGTCCAAATATAAATCGCTTCCTATGTACTTACCTATATAAACAGTTGAATTGTCCAAAAGGTTACCAATTGTAAAATCTTCAAACTTATTTTTTGATCTATCTGTTGAAAATGAAGACTTTAAGGCATTTTGAAGTACAAGAGTTCTAATTGATAATATATCAAAATTAAAAAAATCACGCAATCTATTTTCTATACTGCGGCCTAAAAGCGACTGAATGGCATAATCGCTAGTTGAAATTAAAAGATTTGTAACATTTTCGCTGTCGCCTTTTACAATTTCGCCTAAAAGAGTTCGAATTTCTTTTTCAGATTTTGCAGGAACAGAAGAAAAAATCGGAGTAAAACTCAAAAGCGGCTGATTTTCAACTGACATTATAATTGTAACATCTTTTCCGTTTTCATCGCGCTCACGAGTTTCAGCTTTTACTGAAATAATCGGGTTAAAATCTACATCATTTTCACTGAACTTTAAAAATCCGGATTTTAAATAGAAATTTCGGTTCAAATAGGAAATATCGCCGGTTCTTAATTCAACAGTTCCATCTACAACAAACGAATTATCTTCTTCATTAAATTTAAACTTAAAATTTGAATCAGGGGCAAAAACGCATCTCAAAATCGGGTCAAACTGAAAACTTACATGAGAACCAAAGAAAATATTTATATCCGTTCGGGTAAAAAC
>CAVHIX010000213.1:0-3362 GCA_963636135.1 Anaerovoracaceae bacterium | reverse complement strand
CAAAAAAACAGGTGAATTATGAAAAAATTTTTTTGTAGAATTTTAATTTTCTTTTTTGGCGTTAATCTTTTTTCGCAAAATATGCAGGTAAAAAGCAAAATCGACTGGATTAAAAATAATTTTACTTCTGAAATTTCGCTTAGTCTTGAAAATTCAAAAATTTCTATGCCCGCTGGAAAATCGATTGCCTCAAGTGTGATTGCTACAAAAAAGCCTGTTTTGATAAAACCGTTTATTCTTTCAGTTTTTGTTGATAATACTGATTGCCTTGAAGATTCCGTTTTAAGCCAAAATGTTACGCTCAAACAAATTACAGAAATTATTGAAAACGGAAAACAGTCCGCAAATATTTTCAGTTTAAACGAAAATTCAATTTACACGGAAAATCAGATTGATTTAAAAAATATTTCTTCCTTGATGATAAAACATAAAGTTGCGTACGGACCAAAAGAAACGATTGAATTTGTTCCGTCGAAGGCCTTTTCCGGAATTATAATCGATGCTCGCGGAATTTTAGATGTTCACGGCGAATATGTTAAAAGTGAAGTTTTTCCGTCGTTTTTCCCAAAAATCTGGGATGAAGAAATGACGCTTTTATATGAAAAAAATTTTTGCCAGAAAGAAGTGCTTGAATCTTCCGGTTTGGTTCAATTTCATTATTCTGATGATTTAAAAAATTTTTCTAGTCGGGTGGGGCATATTCCGCTTTACATTAAGGCCAAAAAAGTTTACGGAAGAAACAGAACTGACCCTGTAATTTCAAAAAAAGATGCACTAAAAATCCTTTCTGTGCCGGAAAATATTGAACTTTTAAAACAAGGAAAGGTTGTAATTCTGCTTGATAAAAAAAATCTTGTTTATGATGTTCAAATTCCGCAGAAAAATAAAGATTATTACACGATTTACAAAATGATAAAACAGTATGTTTTTGAAAATGATATCGATGTTGAAGTTAAAGATGGGCCTTTGGGAATCGTTTTCAGCGTAAATTTAAAATTTATTCCGGATTCGCCGCTTCTTTTGCCAGAAGAAAAGCCTAGAATTGAAAAAATTGCCCGAACTTTGAGCGAAATTATTAAAAATGATGAATTTACGATTTTGGTTGAGGGGCACACCGCTGATGTTGGAAAACCTGTTGGCCAGATGAATCTTTCTATTGAACGAACGCGAACTGTAATGAATTCTTTAATTGCTGAAGGGATTTCTGAAAAACTTTTCACTTATAAAGGCTATGGCGGAACAAAACCGGTTGCAACAAACGCCACAGAAGAAGGCCGCGCTCAAAACCGAAGAGTTGATATTACCGCCCGCCCAAAAGCGACTTACATTCAACGCGACTGGTAAATTCTGATTTTATAACTAAAAATTATACAAAAATCCCTTCTTTACTATTGACAAAAATTGACGGGGGGGGTACGATAGTTGTACTTTTTTCGAGGGAGTTTATGAAAAAGTATTTTTTATCGTTTATATTCTCTTTATTTTCTTTTTTTGTTTTTTGTCAAACAGGCGAAGATCCAGTTTCAAATAAAATCGAACAATCAGAAATTAATTTTAGTGTTCAGCAGGTTTTTTCTGCCCCTGAATATCCTGTAACAGTTGGCGATGTTTATCTTTTAACTTTTGCAAATTCTGGAAAAGCGGTTTCGTATACAATTCCAATTGATTCTTCTTATAAAGTTCGTGTTGCAAATCTTGGAATTTTGAATGTTAAGGGAATGACTTATATTCAGCTTAAAAAACATGTTGAAGAAATCGTTTCAAAAAATTTCCCGATGAGCGCCGTTCAGTTTGTAATTACAATGCCGGGAACTTTTAAAGTTTTAGTTGAAGGCGAAGTTTCTTCCGTACAAGAAAAACAATGCTGGTCGCTTTCGAGGGTTTCTTCTGTAATCGGTTCGTCTTTAACAGAATTTTCTTCTAATCGAAATATTATTTTAATTTCAGAAGATGGAAAAATTCGTACTTGCGATCTTTTTAAAGCTTTTCGTGATGGAGATTTTTCGCAGAATCCATATTTAAAGCCTGGTGACAAAATTGTCATTAATAGAATGGATCGAAAAGTTACGATTTCTGGTTCTGTTGAGCGGCCTGGCACTTACGAACTTTTAGAGGGCGAAAATTTATCAAAACTGATTAATTATTACGCTAACGGTTTTAAAATTCAGGCTGATCTTTCACGGGTTGAGCTTACAAAAGTTTTGGGAACAGATTCCATAGTTGGAAAAAAAATTTATTTAACAGAAGATGAAGTAAAATCTGATTACAAAATTGACTGTTACGATTCGTTTTTTATTCCATCTTATGCGTCGTTAAAACCGGTTGTTTTTGTGGAAGGCGCAATTCATTCTACAAAAGATAATAACCTTGAAACTAGTACGCGTTTTCCTGTGCGTTATGAGCCTGGAACGAATTATGCCGCGTTTGTTCGTGCAAATTCTTCGTGGTTTTCTGTAACTTCTGATATAAAAAATTCCTATATTATTCGTGGGAATCAACAGATTCCGTTTGATATTTCTTCTTATTTATACGACAGCACAACTTATTCAGATTTGGTTTTAGAGGAATACGACACTTTAATTATTCCGTATAAGCAGTATTTTGTTACAGTTTCCGGGAGCGTTTACAAGCCTGGCCGTTATCCGTATATTCCAGACAGAACTTACGATTATTATGTGAGCCTTGCCGGGGGCGTTATTGAAGAAAAAAGTACGAAATCTTCTGTAAAAATCACTGATATGACTGGGAAAAAACTTTCAAAATCAGATTTTATTACCCCTGAATCAAATATTTTTGCAAAATGTAACAGTTTTACTTATTATTTTTCAAAATATTCGCCGGTTGTGACTACGGTTTTAAGCCTGATTACAACAGGAATTACCGTAACAACTTACATTCGGGCAAATCAGTAAAATCGCGTAAAATCGGTAAAAAAATCTTTAAATTTAATTGAATGTATTTTAAAATGTAAAATTAGGGTGATTTATGAAAATTTTACATAAAAAAATATTTTGTTCTTTTATTTTTGCATTTTTTTCAATTTTTGCATTTTGTGAAGATTTTTCTGAAAGTAAAGTAGAAAAATTTGAACTTGAAAATGGAATTCCAGTTTTTGTACGGAACGAAAAGGGTTCGAATTTTAAGACTCTTTCTGTTCTTCTTTCTGGCGGCACATCTTATTACACCCGCGAAGAATCTGGAATTGAAAAAGCGGTTTTTGATGCAATAATGTTGAGTTCTGAACATTATACTTTTGAGCAAATTGACGAAATTAGGTACAGAACGCAAGGTTCAATTTTTTCTATGACCGCTAAACCGGGAACTGTTTTTTCATTAAAATGTATTGATTATTATTTTGATGA
>CAVHIX010000212.1:0-3367 GCA_963636135.1 Anaerovoracaceae bacterium | reverse complement strand
ATGAAGAATGCTGCAAATGCGGTAATAATCATAATTTTTCCGCGGGAAGGGCCTGATTTTTGTTCCGGAACTTCAGCGTAATCTAAGATTTGGAAAACAGGCTGTTCGCTTGCCATTGTAATTTTTAAAGATTCATATTGCGCTTTAAGTTGAGAATAAATTTGTTCCTGAACTTGTAATTCCATTTTTGTAAGGGTTGCATCCATCATAATCGACTGTGTTCCGTCTGCAGAATAAACATTAGAAACTGAATGTTCGATTTTTTGAATTTCCTTTTGGAGTTTTAAAATCTGATCGTATGAAATTTTAATATTTTCTTCAAGATTTTCTTTTGTGAGTTTATTTTTGTCAACTCCCATTTTTGCAAATTGCTGTTCAAGAAGATCGACTGTAAAATTTATAACCTGCTGAGCAAAAATTGGATCAATATCTGTAAATTTGATTGTAAAAACGCCAGTTTCATCGTCAAAATCGGAAACCAGTTTTTTAGAAAGCGTTTTTCTGGCTGTTGTGTATGGGAATTTTTCGATTTTGTAGCGTTCAATCAGATTGTATTCGTCGATTACTTTGTCCTGAATTATGCTGGAAGTGATTAAATATCCGGCGAGGGCACTGTAACTGCTTCCGCTTGGAACGTTTACGCCCATTAAACTTGCCATTGAGCCTAATCCGGAAGAGGAAAGGGCTGATTGTAATCCGCTTCCGCCTGAAGAAGCATCGTTTATGAGCATTGTTGCTTCTGGAGTGTATTCATTTGGTAAAAAAGATTTTTCTGATGGTAAAATTAAAGAAATAATGCACAAAACTAATGCGACAAGAATTGCAACTCCTGTCGTGATGATAATTAATTTTTTATGATTTAGTAAAACAGCAAGTAAATCGATTAAAGAAATTTCGTCTTCCTGATTATTTACTTTTTGTTCCGTTTGATTTAACTCTGACACAAGATTCTCCAATTTTGTAATATTTGGAAATAATACCATTTTTATAAAATGTAAGTCAATAAATCTTAAAAAGGAGGGCTAAAAAGTAGAAATAAAAAGGCCTGCACCTTTTGATGCAGACCTAAAAAATTCTCTAAAATGAATGATTTTTATTAGTACATTCCGCCCATATCCTGTTGAGCAGGAGCAGCAGCTTTTGGTTCAGGAATATCTGTAATTGCACATTCAGTTGTGAGTAAAGTTCCAGCAATTGAAGCGGCATTTTTTAATGCTGAAGTTGTAACTTTAGCAGGGTCAATAATTCCATCTTCAATCATGTTAACCCATTTTCCTGTGTATGCGTTATAACCGATTCCTTTCTTTTCATTTTTAGCTTTTTCTGCGATTACAGCTCCATCGATTCCGGCGTTATCTGCAATCTGGCGAATTGGTTCTTCGAGTGCGCGACGAACAATTTTAAATCCAACTTTTTCATCTTCAGAAAGGTCTTCTGGAATGTTTTCAAGAGCTTTTGCAGCTTCTACCAAAGCGATTCCACCACCAGAAACAACACCTTCTTCAAGAGCTGCACGAGTTGCCGCAATTGTATCTTCTACACGGAATTTCTTTTCTTTCATTTCTGTTTCAGTTGTAGCGCCAACATTGATTACAGCGACACCGCCAGACAATTTTGCAAGTCGTTTCTGAAGTTGTTCCTTATCATAAGAAGAAGTTGATTTTTCAATCTGAACTTTGATTTCTGCAACGCGGTCAGAGATTGCTTTTTTATCGCCTTCGCCACCAACGATTGTAGTATTATCTTTGTCGATTTTAATTGATTTTGCTTCACCTAAAACTTCTTCACCGCAAGTTTCGAGTTTCAAACCAATTTCTTCTGAAACAACAGTTGCACCAGTCAAAATAGCAATATCCTGAAGCATATCCTTTCGTCTATCACCGAATCCTGGAGCTTTTACTGCACAAACTTTGATTGTTCCACGGATTGTGTTCAAAACTAAAGTTGTCAACGCTTCACCGTCAACATCTTCACAAATGATTACTAAAGATTTTCCGGCATTTGCAACTTTTTCAAGAATTGGAAGCAAATCTTTCATGGAAGAGATTTTTTTATCGTAAATCAAAACTGCAGCATCTGAATATTCGCAAACCATTCTTTCACGATCAGTTACAAAATATGAAGAAATGTATCCGCGATCGAACTGCATTCCTTCTACAGTTGTAACAGTTGTTTCCATATTTTTAGATTCTTCAACAGTGATAACACCATCTTTTCCAACTTTTTCAATTGCATCAGCGATTAAAGAACCGATTTCTGGATCGTTGTTTGCAGAAATTGAAGCGATATTTTTGATGTCAGCAGCATTTTTTACAGGTTTTGAATTCTTTTTGATTTCTTCTACGGCAACCTGAACAGCTTTATCGATTCCGCGTTTAATTTCAATTGGAGTCATGCCTGCTGCAACAGATTTAAATCCTTCACGAACCAAAGCGTAAGCCAAAACTGTAGAAGTTGTAGTTCCGTCTCCGGCATCGTCATTTGTTTTTGAAGCAACTTCGCGAACAAACTGTGCACCCATATTTTCGTAAGGATCTGCTAATTCGATATCTTTTGCAACTGAAACACCGTCTTTTGTGATTGTTGGAGCACCATATTTTTTATCGAGCATAACCATTCTTCCGCATGGACCGAGTGTAACTTTTACGGCTTTTGCAATCTGTTCAACACCAGAAAGCAATTTTTTTCTTGCATCTTCATTAAATAGTAACTGTTTTGCCATTTTTTATAACCTCTTTAATAATTTTTAGTTTTATTACTTTAAAGATATACAAATAATTTTAAAACGGCAACAAAAAATTAAAAAAAATCAAAATTTATGGTATAATTTACGACAAAATTTGTGGAGCTAATATGGAAGAAATAGAAATTTACACTGATGGAGGCTGTTCTGGAAATCCGGGACCTGGTGGCTGGGGAGTAGTTGTAATTTATCAGAATCAGGCAAAACAGCTCAGCGGTGGCGAAAAAAATACAACAAATAACAGAATGGAATTAACGGCAGCGATTTCGGCCCTTTCGATTGTAAAAAATACAGAAATCTTCAACGGAAAAAAAGTAAAACTCAATATCGACAGTCAGTATGTGAAAAATGGGATTACTTCCTGGATTCAAAATTGGAAAAAAAATGGATGGCGCACTGCAAACAAAAAACCGGTTTTAAATCAGGATTTATGGCAAAAATTAGATGAATTAAATTCCGTTTTGGATGTAAATTGGGTTTGGGTAAAAGGGCACGCCGGAATCGAATACAACGAAATTTGCGACAGTCTTTGCCAGATGGAAATTAAAAAACACAGAAATTAAAAATCTTTTAAAATTTTTTTCAAAATCCTGCCGAAACTGAACTTTTTTGGCTATATAATTT
>CAVHIX010000211.1:0-3377 GCA_963636135.1 Anaerovoracaceae bacterium | reverse complement strand
GCTCTCGTTTGCTTCAAAATTGGCTTTTGTATCCGTTAGTCGATTTAGAAAAAATTAATTCGCGTCTTGAAAATGTTGAATTTTTTGTAAAAAACGATTTTTTGCATAAAGAAATTATTTCGATTCTTTCAAATATTTTGGACATTGAGCGCCTTGCTACCCGAGTTGCAATGGAAAAGGCCCACGCAAAAGATTTACAGGCTTTAAAAGCGAGTTTGATTCAGTTTGTGGAATTAAAACAAAAACTTGAATCGTATAATTTTTCTTTTTCTGATGAAAAAAATGCAAAACTGATAATCGATTTGGTTCAAAGTTCAATTTTAGACGATCCTGCAACTTCAATCACGGATGGTGGGCTTATAAAATCCGGCTGGTCAGAAGAATTGGATCATTTGCGCTCCGTTCACGATAATTTTGATAAAATTTTGGCGGAATACGAGCAGGAAGAAAAGGAAAATACCGGAATTTCCAATTTGAAAATAAAATATAATCATTCTTTTGGGTATTATATGGAAGTTTCAAAGGGAAAACTTTCTTCGGTGCCTTCTCATTTTATTATGAGGCGTTCTTTGGTAAATGGCGACCGCTACACGACTGTTCGGCTCCAGGAACTTGAGCAGGAATTAAATCATTCGGGAACCCAGATTTTGGAATTTGAACGCGATTTATTCATTGAAATCCGAAAAAAAATTTCAGATTTTGTGCAATATTTAATCACTTTGTCTGAAGAAATCGGATATTTGGATTGTATTTCTTCTTATGCTCAGGCAGCAAAAGTTCACAGCTGGTGTAGGCCTTTAATTACTGAAAAAAATGATTTTAAAATCGTTGAGGGGCGGCATCCGGTTGTTGAAAATCATCTTCCAAAAGGGGAATTTATTCCAAACGCTTTAGAAATTTCTTCCGGAGAAGGCGAAAAAAAATCTTTTGCTTTGATTACGGGCCCAAATATGGCAGGAAAAAGTACTTTTTTGCGGCAAAATGCGCTAATCAGTCTTTTGGCTCAAATTGGTTCGTTTGTTCCGGCAAAAAGTGCTGAACTTTCGCTTGTAGATAGAATTTTTTGTCGCGTTGGGGCGAGTGACAATCTTGCAAAAGGCGAATCAACTTTTTTGGTTGAAATGAATGAAACTGCAAAAATCCTGCGGTCGGCAACTGAAAAATCGCTTGTAATTATGGATGAAGTTGGGCGCGGAACTTCCACGGAAGACGGACTTTCAATCGCGTGGGCTGTAAGCGAATATTTGCTTGATTTTATAAAATGTAAAACTCTTTTTGCAACGCATTACCACGAATTGACTCGGCTTGAGCATCCTCGGTTATTTTTGCTTTGTATGGCCGTTGAAGAGGCGAATGGTTCGGTCGTTTTTTTGCGAAAAGTGATTTCTGGGGCATCGAAAAACAGTTATGGCATTCATGTTGCAAAATTGGCAGGAATTCCAGAATCTGTAATCGCGCGGGCAAAATCGATTTTAAATGAAATTCAGGATGTTTCAGTTTTAAATGTAGAAAAAATTTCAAAATCAGATTTTATAAAAGAAGAAAAACCGCAAAGTTCAAGTTTGTTCAGCGATGAAGAAATGATTTTAAATGAAATTTTGTCTTGTTCAACTGATGAAATGACGCCGCTTTCTGCTTTACAAATGATTGCAAGGTGGAAAAAAACTTTATCCGGAAAATAATTCAAATTTTTCAAATTTTTTTTTGATTTTTTGCCGAAAAACGATTTTTTTGTCTATATATATTATGTGAAGAAAATCTTTTTTAAGTTTTATTTTTTTGTCTTTAAGTTTTTGAGAAAAATTTTTGCTTCTCTTGCGGAAACGGATTTTTGTGAAATTTGTGCGACTCCTTGCGAATTCGAAAAGCCCGTTTGTGCGGATTGTGAACGAAAATTTCTTGCTGTGAAAGATTTGGACGAAGAAAGATGTTCTGTTTGTGGCAGATTTTTGATTTCCGAAGAAAAAATGTGTATGGAATGCAGAGAAGGGCGGATTTTGAAGTCTACGGATGGAGTTTTTCCTTTGTTTGATTATCTTTTGTGGTATAAAAAATTGCTTTTTAGATGGAAAATTAATGGCGAAAGAAGATATTCGGAATATTTTGCAGGCCTTATTTATGAAAGAGTGAGTCAAATTGAAAAAAAGTACGGAAAAGTTGTGTTAGTGCCAGTTCCCCCGAGAAAAGGAAAAATTTTTGAAAAAGGTTGGGATCAGATTCAGGATTTATGCTTTTTTTTGGAGGTGAAATTCGGATGTTCTGTTATGGGACTTTTTGAAAGAGTTAGTTTTGTTCAGCAGAAAAAATTGGATAGAAAAGAACGGCTTGAAACAATTAATAATTCTTATGTGTTGAAGAAAAAAATTAAATCTTTTCCGCAAAATGTTTGCATAATAGACGATGTTTTGACAACGGGCTCTACAATCGAAAGTTGTGCTTTTCTTTTGAAATCTTCTGGAGTGAGTAAGGTTTTTGCAATTTCTTTGTTTATCGTTTCTTAAAATATGAAATTTTATAATCGTTTTTACAGTTGAAAAACCGTTATTTTAAAGGTAAAATTAAAGTTATGATACAAACTTACAGTACAACGATTCGTAGAAAAGAAATGGACGCAGTTTTAACTTGTATGGTTGACGAAAAAATTGGTCCTGGCGAATTAAATCAGCGTTTAATTTCACAAATAAAAGAATTTTTTGGTTGTGATGGGGCTGTCGCACTTCGAAGTCCTTTGACGGCTTTAAAATATGCTTTGCGTGCTTTAGATTTTCAAAAAGATGGAAAAATTATGATTTCGGCTTTGGCTCCATTTTGGCATTACAAAGCTGTTTGTGATTTGGGTTTTGAGCCTTTAATCCTTGATGTTGATGAAAATACCGGTCTTGTAACGCCTGAAATTATTTCGGAAGGCCTTAAAAATGGTGGCAGACTTTTAATTTTGCACGAAACAAACGGAATTTTGCCAGATTTTAAAGGAATTGCAAGTTTGAACATTCCTGTGATTGAAGATGTAAGTCAATCGGCGGGTGCGGTTTATTCTGTTGAAAATGAAGATGAACAAAATACAGAGATTAAAGCGGGCCTTTTTGGAATTTTTTCAATTCTTGGGCTTGAAGAAAAAGATGTTTTGACTTCTGGTGGTGGGGCAGTTTTAATGGCTCCAAAAAGAAGAGATTGGTCGGTTTTAAAAAAATATACTGATGAAGTTTCTTCTATTGAACTTTTGCCGGATTTAAATTGTGCTTTGGCGTGGGTTGAATTAAAAGAATTTTCAAGAAATGAGGTAATCCGTAAAGAAATTTACAATATTTACGCTCATTCGTGCCTTTCTGGAAAACATAAATTATTTTTGCGCACGAAAAAATCTGAAAATTTTGATG
>CAVHIX010000210.1:0-3390 GCA_963636135.1 Anaerovoracaceae bacterium | reverse complement strand
ACATTTTTCAGCGTTTGAATTGTATTTTTTATGCTATTTGGGGTGTGGGCGCCGTCTAAAATTGTAATATTTTTCTGCGATTTTAAAATCTGAAATCTGCCGGGTAAAAATGAGGCTGCCAATCCTGTTTGAATCTGGCTTTTTGTAATCTGCGGAATTGATTTTTTTACGGCTAAAATTGCGCAAATTGCGTTATAAATCTGAACTTCGCCTGGCATTTTTAATGAAAAATTAAAATCTTCTTCGGTATTGTCAATTTTTAATCTGCAGAAAACATTCGTTTTAAAATCTGAATCGATTTTGTATTCCAAATTTACAATTTTATCTTTTACAAATAGAATTTCAGAATCATTTTTTTTTGCAAAATCTGAAAAAACATTTTCCGCCTGACTATATTTTTGAAGCGCAACGAGGCAAGGCGTTTTTGGTTTTATAATTCCGGCTTTTTCCGACGCGATTTGTTCAATTGTGTTTCCTAAAAATTCTGTGTGTTCTTTTTCGATTGGCATTAAAACGCTCAAAATTGGGGAAACGACATTTGTTGAATCTAAGCGACCACCCAATCCTGTTTCGTAAACGGCAAAATCAACTTTCGCATTTTTAAAGCACAAAAAAGCAAAAACTGTAACAAGTTCAAACCAAGTAATATTTCGTTGGCCCGGAAGTTCTTCTTTTTTTATATTTTTAACGCAAGAAACTAATTCGTCTGCTGATTTTTCATAAATCTGATTTTCAAAAAATCCGTTTGGTGTTGAAATTCGTTCCCGGAAATCTGTAATGTGCGGAGAAGTGTAAATGCCGCATTTTTTTCCGGAAGAAGCGATTATATTTGAAATAAAATTTGCAGTTGAGCCTTTCCCTTTGGAGCCTGCAATATGAATACACGGAATTTCATTTTGCGGATTTCCTAATTTCTGGCATAAAAAATTCATCGTGTCGAGCCAGAAAATATTTTTCGTTTGTGTTTTTTCAAAATTTAAAAAAGAATCGAGCCAAAGCAAAAAGTCGTTTAATTTCATATTTTGATTTTATATTTTTTTTACTAAAAATAACAATAGTACTTTTAAAAAATCAGTAAAAAAGTTATTCTATAAAAATGGAATGTTTTTACGAAAATGGATTAAATTTTGAATGTCAGAAATGTTCGTTTTGTTGCGGACATTCTCCGGGAGTCGTTTATTTAAGCAAAAAAGATTTGTCGCTTTTGTGCGAATTTTATAATCTTTCTGTAAAGGATTTTGTTCAAAAATATTGCCGATTTGTAGATTATTATTACGGCGAAACGGTTTTAGCCCTAAAAGAAATGAAAAATTACGATTGCGTTTTGTGGAATCAGGGCTGTTCTGCGTATGAGGCTCGTCCAGTTCAGTGCAGAACTTATCCTTTCTGGTCGTGGATGATAAAATCTAAAAATATGTGGAATGAATGTTCAAAAGATTGCCCCGGAATGAATAAAGGCAAAGTCTGGACAAAATCTCAGATTGAAGAGCAAAAAAAACTTTACGATGAAAATATTCCACTTAAAAAAGAAGAAGTTGAATCTCTTTTAAAGGCGTAAGTTGAAAAAACAAAAAAATTAAATTAATATGATTTTTTAATAAGAATCAAAAAGGAATTAATATGAAAGAATTAGAATACAGCGGAACTTATGAAAAAGCGTTAGAAACAAGTAAAAAAATTGAAGAAGATATTTTAAAAAATCCGCAAAAATATAGAGTTTTAACTGGGGATCGACCAACTGGCCGTCTTCACATTGGGCATTATTTTGGTTCCCTTCAGAATCGTGTTCGCCTTTCAAAACTTGGCGTTCCAACTATGATTTTAATTGCTGATTATCAGGTTTTAACGGATCACGATGCCTATCAGGAAATCAGTCAGAATACAAAACAACTTGTAATCGATTATATTGCCGCAGGAATTGAACCTGGCGAAAATGTAATAATTTATCCGCATTCGTATATTCCTGAAGCAAATCAGCTTATGGTTCCGTTTTTAACTTTAGTTTCAAATGCAGAATTGAGCCGAAATCCAACTGTAAAAGAAGAAATTCAGGCGGCGGGGCTCACAAATGTAAATGCCGGAATGTATACTTATCCGGTTCATCAGGCAGTTGATATTTTATTCTGTAAAGGAAATGTCGTTCCGGTTGGAAAAGATCAGCTTCCGCACCTTGAAATGACTAGAACAATTGCCCGCAGATTCAACGAAAAATTCTGTAAAAATGCAGAACCAATTTTCCCGATGCCACAGGCCCTTCTTTCAAAAACGCCGAGCATTATGGGACTTGACGGAACGCAGAAAATGTCAAAAAGCCGCGGAAATGCGATTATGCTTTGTGCCACAGAAGATGAAACTGCAAAATTGATTAAAAAAGCTAAAACTGACGGTGAACGATTGATTACTTATGACCCTGTAAACCGCCCGGAAGTTGCAAATCTTTTACAATTAATTTCGCTTTGTACAAAAGAAGAACCTGAAGTAATTGCTTCGCGCTTAGGAGAAGGCGGTGGTGGAGCTTTAAAAAATGAATTAACTTTAGTTTTAAACGAAGAATTGCGTCCTTTGCGTCAAAAACGGGCCCAACTTGAAAAAGAACCGGCTTACATTCAGGATGTTTTAAGAAATGGCGTAAAAAAAGCGCGCGAAATCGCAGTAAAAACTTTAGAGGAAGTTCGTTCCGCTATGAATATGGTAATTTAAAAATAAAAAATGGGGGCAAAAAAATGAAAAAGAATTTTGGTGTAAAAACAGCTTTGTATCCGATGCCAGTTTTTATTATTGGCACTTACGATGAAAACGGAAATCCTGACGCGATGAATGCAGCTTGGGGTGGAATTGCAGACGATAATCAGATTAATATTTGTTTAAGTCCTTCGCATAAGACTGTAAAAAATCTTTTAAAAACGAATGCATTTACAGTTCACATGGCAGATTCAAAACATGTAAAAGAATGCGATTATTTAGGAATCGTTAGCGCAAATAAAGAGCCGAATAAAATTGAAAAATGCGGTTTTCATGTTGTAAAAAGTGATTTTGTAAACGCTCCAGTAATCCAGGAATTACCTTTTGTTCTTGAATGCAAAGTTATTAGCTATGATGAAAAAACTTGCCGACTTTTAGGCTCAATTGAAAATGTTGCAATTGAAGAATCATGCTTAAACGAAGACGGAACTGTAAATGTAAAAAAACTTTCTCCAATCACTTACGATTCTTTTAATCACGATTATATTGTGCTTGGCGACATTGTAGGAAAAGCGTTCAGCGATGGAAAATCGATTAAATAATTTATGAATCAGTCTGATTTTCATTTTAAGGATATAACTGAAAACGATTTTGAAAATTTACAGGATTTTTTTTCGTCTGCGGATTTTAAAGCGTGCGATTTTAATC
>CAVHIX010000209.1:0-3500 GCA_963636135.1 Anaerovoracaceae bacterium | reverse complement strand
TTGGAAACCAGAATACGGAATCCACCATTCAGAAAAATCAATGAAAAAAGGCGTTTTAAATATGAACGCTGGAGTTACAGTTTAATTTCTGTAATTTTTAATTAGATTTTACGGCTGCTTAGAATTTAAGATTAAATCTTTTATTTTAAGTGGCCTTTTTTTATAAAAAAATTGAAATCGTTTAATTTATATATTATAATGTTGGAATGGGTAATTCTTTAAATGGCTCTTTTGACGAACTAGTTGCAGGAATCAGTGCCGAAGAACGAAAAAAACTTTTAAATAAATTAAATCAGAATAAAACAGATATTCTTCCAGTTTTGCATTCTCAAATAATTGAAGAAGTGAGACCTTTGGAAGTTTCGTTAAAATCTGAATCAATTTTTTACAGAATTATTTTATGGATAAAATCTTTTTTTACACGAAAAGAAGTTTCTGAACTTTACAACGACGATTTAATTTCTGATCTTGCACGAAAAATCAATAAATCGCATCCGGGAACTTTTATGCATTCCCACAATTTGATTTTGTCAACTTTTTACGAGCGATTAAAAGAATTAAAAGCAACGCAAGAATTTTTTGCCCCATATTTTACCTATGTCAGCGAAAATCCGGCGAGTTTTTACATTTTTTTAAGCCTTTTTATTTCGCCGCAGATTTCAGAGAAAATTACAAAAGAGGCAGACCCTTATTCTCTTCCGTTTACGACAAATAATTCAATTGAAACTCGAAATTCACTTTTGCGAAGTCTTACAAATGTTTTAAATAATTTAGGTTCCGCAGAAAAAAACAGTTTATACGAAGGAATTAGGACTCTTTCATGGCTGTGGCAATTTACAACAATGCCGCTGATTCATTTTTTGGCGCAATTTACAACAATCATTTCAGATAGGCCAACTTGCCCTTACGCGAATGCCAGAGTCGATTTTGATGCCGTTGCAAAAATTATGGGAAACGCCTGCCCGATTACAAACGAAATTTTGGAGGCCCTTTACCTTTTTCCGTACAGAACTTCATCACACGGAATAAATATTGACGCCGACACAGAACGCTCTCTAAACGATTTTCTTAAAAAAAGTGCAACTCAAATCGCAGGAATAAATTCTTTTATTCAAGCGGTGCCGGTAAACAATTTTGGAAAAGTAATAAACGACGATTATCAATGGCAGGTAGAAAATTTTGGCGGATTGGAAGACTGGTTTTCAAAATTCAAGGAAGAATGGAAAAAAATTTTTAATGAGCGCTGGCAATCCTGGCTTCGCGACAAGAAAAAAGAAGAATTAAAATCAACGCTGAAAATGCAATTCAACATCGATTCGTTCCCGGAACTTGAAAATAGGCCTTGGCAAACTCTTTGGGGCGGGCTCACATTCCACTGCGAATTAACGGCAGGATTTTTAGGCTGGTATGTCACTCAAAAATTCGACGAAACAATCTGGCCAGTAAATGCAATTTTGATGGAAGGCGTTTTTGTAAACAACGAAAACCGAACTGAACTTTCGCAATGTTTCAATGAACTTCAGGAATCAGTTTTTACAATGAAATCTTTTGTAGAATCTTTAAAATCAGATGGTAGCATCGGGGCAATTTTTGAAAAAGTGCAAAGCGAACATTCCCGCTCAATGAAAAATCAAAATCAGATTAACAAACTGATGATGAACGCTGAAAGTACGGTTCGCGATTCTTCAAAAATCTTTTGTACTTCGTGTACAAATATTGAACGAATTTTACACGCCTGCCTTGACGACGAAAAAATTTCAGGGTATGAGCCGATTCAAAATTTTCAGCAAATAAAAGGGCGCGAAAATCAGAATTTTAAAGACGAACTTGTAAAAGCCAGAAAAGAATTAATCACCTGCAAAAATATTTTGTCGGAAATTGAACCGCTTGATTTACCGCAAAACACTCACAAAAAATGATTCAGACTTCCGTTTTTAGCATTAACTGTTCTTCTCAAAAAGAATTTGAAATTTTTCCGTTTTATTTTAATGGGAAGTTGCAAACTGATTTTCCGGTGAAATGGGGCCTTACTTACAAAAAAGCGGGCACAATGCGTTTTAGATGGAACGAAAAATCTGAAAATCATGAAAAAATTTTAAAAAAAATCTTAAACGAATACAAAATCCCGGAAAAAAACTTTGTTCCAGTTGAATTAATTCATTCAAAAGATGTTATAAAAGTTTTAAACAAAAATGATTCTAAAAATCTTTTAAAAGACGGAATTATCACAGAAAATAAAAATTTAATTCCGACGGTGACTGTTGCAGATTGCGTTCCGATTTATTTTTGCGATTTTAAACAAAAAATTTTTGGCGTCGTCCATTCAGGTTGGAAGGGAACGGGAATTATTGAAAACGCAATAAATATTTTAAAATCAGATTTTAAAAGTGAAAGCGAAAACATTTGTGTTGCAATTGGGCCCCACATTCAAAATTGCTGCTACATTGTCGATGAAGAACGGGCAAATTATTTTACAAAAAATTTCGGCACAGATTGCGTTATTCCGTTTAAAAATGGCGAAAAACTCAAAAATAAAAATATTGAACTCTGGAAAAACTCATCTTCTTCATTGTTTAGGCTGAGTTTACTTGAGGCAAATCTTTTTCTGCTTGAAAAAAATAATATTCCCCGCGAAAATATTTTGTTCTGTAAAAATTGTACCTGCTGCGAAGAGGCTTTTGGTTCAAACCGAAGAGAAACTTCTTTGGCGCAAAAAAGCGGGGAACCATTTGATAAGGCAAAATGTTTTACGGTTCAGGCAGCATTTACAGTCAATCTTTCATAAAAAAAATTAATTTGATATAATAAGAAGATTTTAAATCCAAATGAGGAAAATATGTCTGATGTAAAAATTTTAATGCGCACAGTTGTTTGTTCTGCGCTAAACGATTTTATAAATTCTAAGGGTGGCACTTCAGTTTCGCCTGATTCACTTGCAGTTCAAACTCCGCCAGATGCAAAAATGGGTGACCTTGGAATTCCGATGTTTGCATTTGCAAAAACTTTAAAAACTTCCCCTATGCAGATTTCAAGTGAAGTTGTAAAAATCATAAATGAAAAAAAATCTTTTGACGGCGTTGAATCTTCTTCGGTTGGAGAATTTTTAGCTGTAGGCCCTTATGTAAATGTAAAATTGAACAAAGGCCAAGAAACAGGCAATATTCTTAAAAAAATCTTTGAACAAAACGAAAATTACGGAACTTTCGATTCAAACGGTAAAAAACCACTTGAAGGCCGCAAAGTTATGGTAGAATTTTCTTCGCCAAACACAAATAAACCTCTTCATCTTGGGCACTTACGAAACGATGCTTTAGGTGAATCAGTTTCTCGAATTTTAAAAAAGGCCGGCGCTGAAGTTTTCAAAGTAGATTTAATCAACAATCGCGGGGTTCATATTTGTAAATCAATGCTTGCGTATAAATTATTTCACGAAAAAAACGGCGATACTCCGGAAAGTTTAGGACTCAAAGGCGATCATTTTGTAGGTCAGTGTTATGTTG
>CAVHIX010000208.1:0-3504 GCA_963636135.1 Anaerovoracaceae bacterium | reverse complement strand
CTTCAGTTTCAGAATAATCTAGCGGCTCAAAAATCTGCTTTGGCTGCTTTAAAGAATTACACGAAAGCAAAAAAAACGGCAAACTGAATATTAAAATCTTAAAATTAAACTTTTTCATAAATTTAAAACTAACCTTCGACTGGCAAAATCATTTCAGCAAAAATTTTATCTAAAATCAAAATTACAGAAATTCGGTGCCGCTCAGTCTGAATAATTTCGCATTTTCCCTGAACAAACGATTCTTTTTTCTGAAAAATAAAATCTTCTTCATCAAAAGTGCCGCGTTCCCCTATCCAATAAAAACTTTTTTGCTTGCCCTGAGTTACAGAAATCTGATTTTCACCCTCTAAAACTTTCACCGGAACAGAATTTTCAAACCGAATTGAAACAATTTTTTCTGTAGACGGAACATAAAAACTCGATTCTTCAATTAAAGGCTCATCCGGCGAAGATTGTTCGTATTTTTTATAACGAATTTCCCAATTTCCATCAAAATTTTTGTCCCACATCGTAACTTTTGAGCCATTTTTAAAATATTCTTCAGAAAAATCAGGAATCGAATCCCCGTTAGTGTCAATCTGAATCATTTTTAGTTTTAGCCCAAGCGGAATAAAATTTGAAGTGAGTTTTTGAGAGATTTCTTCGGATTCTTTTTGATTTTCGTTCGATTTTTCATAAAATTCCGTAACTTCAAAAATCCCGTCGCCAGTATTGTCAATTTTTCGCGAGGCCGAACCATCTTCCATAAAAACAGAAGAAGCATAGCACTGTTCATTCTGAAAATATTGCGCTGATTGCAAAACGCCATGCAAAAAATTCAGCGTAATAAAAGAATTTTCGCGTTCAAAAGACGGAAGAACAACTTTTGAAACATAAAATTTATAATCGTCAAAAACTGGCGGCAAAAATTCCTGATTTACAAACGGAATAAAAAATGAAAGACCCGTTTTTTCTTTTAAAAGTGCAAATTCCTTAATTTCCAGCGGAGAATAAGAAAATTCGTTTTGAACAAAATAAATTTCTTTCTGATTTTGCGAATCATTCTGATTTTCTGTAATTTTATAAACATACGGAAAAGATGAATATTCCAAGAAAAAATTATTTTTAAAAGAATGTGAAAGCGGTTCCCCAAAATCAAAAGTCGTTTCTAAATCAACAATTCCGTCATTCTGACTGTCAAAAGTTAAATGCGAAGAACGGCCGCGGTCATATTTGATTTTTAAATTCGGTTCAAGCGAAAAATTTGTATCGAACAAAAGCATCCCCGAAAAAGAATTAAAATATTCGCTCACAGACTGCAAAACATTTTTTTCAGTCACAAGGGAAACAAAATCATTCAAAAAAGAAAAATCGATTTCTTTGTCAGAAAAATTGCACAAATAATCAAACGCTTCCTGCTCGCTTAAAAGGCCCGTTTTTGCCGCCAAAATTGCATAAAGCGGATGAATAAGCCCCCGAGAAGAAAAAGATTTTAAAAATCGTTTTTGTTTTTCGCCAGTTAAAAAAGTTGAAGCATAAATTTCCAGCTCCGAATCAGGATTTGTGTATTCCGGCATTTTTAAAATAAAAGAATCTGCTATTTTTTGCACAAGCTGATTTTCAATTTCTGTATTCTGATTTTTTAATTTGTATTCGTATTTAAAGAAAATCAACGGGAATCGTTTGTCGTTTGGATAAATTCGTTTTGCAGAATCAACTTTTTCGCGCGCTTTTTGAATATTTTGCAAATCCAGCGAACGATACAAACATTTTAAGCGAATATATTCACTGTCCGCAGAATACAAAAACGGTTTTGCATCCAAAATATTCATTGCATCAGTGTAGGAGCCCGTGTCGCAAAGCAAATCCGCATACAAAATCCGGGCATTGTCGCGATTGTAGCCCAACCATTCGCCATTATTAAAGGCATTTGAAATCATTTTTAAAACTTGAGCACGATTTTCACCCAGCGAAAGCGACGAAACCGCCTTTACATACCACAAATCGGCAACAGTTTCATCGTAAGAAAGGCCCAACTCCGTTTGATTTAACGCCGAACCAAAATCTTTTGAAGAAAGATAATTTTCTGCAATTTTTAAACACCGAAGAGCCGTTTTCCGGTTTACTTCAAGCGACGAAAAATCTACGGAAAAAACGGTAAAAGTCAAAAAAACAAAATTTACAAAAATTAAAAAATATTTTTTCATTCAATCCTCAGCATTATTTTAAAATCCAGTTTTTGTAACCTAAAAATTGAGCAAGAACAGCTTTAATTTCAAAATCGCAATTCGAAAAATCCTGAATCACAGGAATTTGATTTTTATGAGGCGTAAAAACTTTCCAATCCGAAAAAACATCCGAAAGATTTTTATACAATCCGCCAGCAGTTTTTACCTTATCGCCAACTTCAAAACTTCGAACGCAAAACGGGCCTGAAAAATGCAAATCTAAAGTTTCATTTTCAAAAACAAAAGTCGCATCAAATTCAGAACCGTTTTTTACAACTTTAACGAGCCCAAACGGAAAATTAAAAACGCCTTCATCTTTAATTATAGCAAAAAATCTGGAATCAGTCGCTATTTTTACCTGATTTTTTATGCAGACAGTCGAATCAAAAAATTCAATTTGCAATCCGTAAATACTTATATTATAACGATTTAGATTTTCATTTTTTTGTTTTTGAGAATAATTTAAAATAATTTTATAAAGTTCTTCAACAAATTTGAAACTGATTCTTTTTGAAGAAAAAAACGAATCCAAAACTTTAAACAAAACGCGACTTGCAACCGAAAAATGAAGATTTAAAAAATCCGTAAGCGAAAAACTCACCATTATCTGATTTTGCACAATCTTTTTACTGATTTTAAAATCATTTACAAACTGATTGATAAAATCTTCATCACTTGAAACTTTTTTTGCCCCCGACAAAACCGCTTTTTGCCAGCCAGAAAAATTTTCATCCAAAAAAGGAACCGCATTCAGCCTGATTTTATTTCTAAAATAATCCGTACAAAAGTTAGTTTTATCCGTGCACCAAAAAATATTTTGTTCTTTTAAATAAAGTTCAATTTCTTTTCGCGAAATATTGAGCAAAGGCCTGTAAAAAATGTCGCGTTTTTCTAAAATCCCGGAAGAGCCAGTTTTACTCCCCTGCAAAAACCGCATCAAAAGCGTTTCAACCTGGTCATTCTGATTGTGGGCAATACAAAAAATTGAAGAATCGTTTTCTTTTGCAAATTTGTAAAATTCATTGTACCGCAAAAAACGCGCCGCTTCCTCTAAACCGTTATTTCGTTCCTTTTGAGCCTCAAAAACCGCCCTTTTTTTTAATTCAACGATTTTATAATCAAGAGATTTGTATTCTTTTTTAAGATTTTCACAAAGATTTTTTACAAAGTCCGCATCAGAATCAGTTTCTTCGTCCGCCCGGATTTTATGATTTACAGAAATGATTTTTAAATGATTTTTTTTAATTTTTGAAAGATGACAAAGAGAAATCAAAAGCGAAACACTGTCCGCCCCACC
>CAVHIX010000207.1:0-3508 GCA_963636135.1 Anaerovoracaceae bacterium | reverse complement strand
CAATGTCTTTTTCATTTTTTACCTCCAATTAATACAATCCTACTTAAAGCGAAAAATATAAGATTGTAAAAATTCGCACTTTTAAATATTCCCTGTATGACTACAAGACAGTGTTAAAGTTACCTATAACTAACTTCTTAGTCAATACATTTAGGGAAAATAAAAAACTAAATTCTGTAAATTTTCAAGCAAAATTTTAAAATCAGCATTAAAAAACTTAAAACTTGAAATAATTTAGTTTTTATCTGCACAGAGGATAAAATATTTTTGTTAAAATTTAAGGTGCTATATTAAATGTTTTAAACGAATCTGTTAAAAATCTGTAAAATTGAATTTTTAAATCGAATTTTAAAAACACATAGATTTTGTTTTATCTTTTTTGCATTTATACATTGCTTCGTCGGCGCGCAAATAAAGGGAATCAAAAGTATCGTCTAAAGTTTTTAAAACAATTCCCATGCTCACCCGAACTTTTACCTCATCCGGAAGCGAAAAATCGTAATTTTCAATTTCTTTTTCAAATTTGCCAAAGATTTTTTCAATTTCTTTCTGATTTTTTAAATTCTGTACAAAAACCGCAAATTCGTCCCCGCCAAGCCTGAAAGAAAAATTTTCACCGTTAAAAACTTTTTTAAGCGATTGGGAAATGCCTTTTAAAACTTCGTCGCCCTTCGCGTGCCCAAACGAATCGTTAATCCGTTTAAAATCGTCAACATCTAAAATACAGAATGCGCCTTCATTTTTTTCGCTGATAATCTGATTAATCCGTTTTTCACCAGAAGCCCGGTTTGGAAGTTGCGTCAAAGAATCCGTTTCCGAAAGATAGCGCAATTTTTCTTCAATGCAAACTTTTTCCGTAATGTCGACAAACGAAATCAAAATCAAATTGCGATTACATTCCGATTCAACCATTTTTGCCTGCGCCATAACATTTACAAAAGTTCCGTCAGAATGGCAGATTTTAAAATCGAACGAAAAAACGCCCTCGCCCACCGTAAGATTATTTAAAACTTTCAGCAAATGCCTAAATTCCGGGATTTTCAAATATTTATCGATTCTGTCAAAAGTTTCATTTTTAAAATCAAATTTTTGCGCCCCAAAGATTTTAAAAACCGCATCGTTCATCACCAAAATTTCTTTTGAATCCGAATAATAGGCAATAATTCCGTTACTCTGAAGCTTTAAAACTTCGTGATAAATCGCATTCGTTTCTTTTAAAGTGAGTTTTAAAAGCCGCTGATATTCAAATTCGTGCTGCATAACATCGTCAACGCATCGCCAGGCAATAACGAAAATATGCTCATCTTCCTGAACCGAAGTATTTACAAAATAAATTTCAAAATAATTCTGATTTTCAGCGTTTGGCCGAACTTTATAACGAATAGAAAAATTTGATTCAGTTTTAAAACGATTTATAATATAAGATTTTTGAAAAACGCTTTTTAAATAGTCAACATCTTCCGGGGAAACAAAATTAGTTATATAATTTCCAATCGCTTTTGAAAAACACAAATCGCTATTTTCGGCAACATTTACAGCATCTTTTCGCAAATCCGATGTAATCTGCTGAATCTGGTACAAATCCTTGTCCAAATCAACATGATAAATTGAAAAATATTTTGAACTTAGCGCGAAAGCAATATCTTTTTGAATTTTGGCCTTTTCTTTATCCTTATTGTAGCGCTCAATATTTTTATAACTTTTTTGAAGCAAAAAATAAACCGATTTTAAATGCCCGTCCAAAGAATATTCACCAGGAACATAATTCAAAATTCCCCAGCCGTTATCATAACGCAAATATTCAGTACTCAAAAAAGTCTGATTTTTTAACCGCTCTTCGACAGTGTCAAAACACAAAAAATCTTTTACATCTTTTTTAAAAGAATACGAAACTAATTTTTCAATAACAAGATTTGTCGCTTCTTCAACATCCCCGTCTGAATGAATTAAATCCCTTAATAAATCCGTTGTTTTTATTACATGGTAAGTTCTTTCTGCCAACTGCACTTTTATAATGCAATCAAAAATAACCGAAGACTGAATAAAATCTACGCACGCTGCCCTTTTTTTCGATTTAAAAATATTTTTCATCTTTATGCTAACAATAAAAAATCGTTATTCCCACCTTTTTTGAGTTTAAATCTAAAACGGGATTTTTTCAATCAAAAAAAGAAAAGGTAAATTTTTTTTAAAAAAAGGAATTTTTGCCGTTCATAAAGAAAAACTTTCTGGCAAAAGTTCACCTAAAGTAAAAATTTTATATTCAGTTTTTGATTTCGCTAAAATGATTTTAAAATCCGGTTTACAGAATTCTGCTAAAACCTGCCTACAGATTCCGCAAGGGGTACAAAAATCTTCTACAATTCCATTTTTTCCGCCGACTATACAAATCGCTTCAAAATCTTTTTGACCTTCACTTACGGCTTTAAAAATCGCTGTTCGTTCCGCACAATTTGTTGCCCCAAAAGAAGAATTTTCAATATTGCAGCCGGTATAAATTTTTTTAGATTTTGTTAAAAGCGCCGCCCCAACCCTAAAACAAGAAAACGGCGAATACGAAAATTTGAGCATTTCAAACGCTTTTTCAATTAATTCTTTTTCGTTCATATTAATCTTTTTGAATTTTGTGAGTTACATTGTTAAAAAGCTGAGTCAAAAGTGCCTGACAGTTCCCAGACATAATTTCGTAAATCCGCGGAATTAAAAGTCTTTTTGAAGTTTCGTCAAGGCCCGCTTTTCCGGCTTTATTCGTAAATGCAAAGACATACAGCGTTCCACCAGCAACTTCTCGGGCAGTAAATTCAACTGCATCAGAAATAAAATGCATTCCCTTAATATTAAAACTGAAATTATGAATTTTTTCGTACTGTTCAATGTGACAGACTTCATGTGGCCCAATCGTAAAAGAAAAATGCGAAATACTAATGTCGTTCAATTTTGCGCCAATTTCTTCGCCTTCATTCGTACGGAATTTTACAGTTGAAGCCCCACCGCACACCGCACGAACGCTTTTTCGCCGCCCCATCGCCTGATTTGCGTAAAGGGCCTTTTCAATAATTCCAAAATTGTTCTTTTTTTGATATTCAAGCTGAATGCAACCACATTTTAATCCGCATTGCATCAAATAATATTCTTCAATGTCAAGTTTTTCCTGCAAAGTCTGCCGTTTTGAATATGTAACCCCAAAAAGCGCATCTGGGTAAGCCTTCTGCAAATGAGGAATTATAACGCGCCAATTTTCCTTTTGAATTGAAGCGTCAATATTAAAAAACATAATACAATCTTTAAAAACTGAAAGAATAATTTTAATTTTAGTAGAAATCGGTAAAAAAAGGTCAGTTTCAACAAAATAACATTCGTAACCGGCAGTTAAATATTCCTCTAAATAGGATTCCGGAAAACGAGATTTATCTGGTGCTATGAAAAAAGTTTTTCTTCCCTTTATTATTTCTTCTACAAAAGTACCCAAAGTTGAACTCCAAATTTAAAAACCTAATATTATTATAAC
>CAVHIX010000206.1:0-3535 GCA_963636135.1 Anaerovoracaceae bacterium | reverse complement strand
GCCCAAGTTAAGCCCAATTTTGTTTCTGTTCCGATTTTTGATTCATAAATAGATTTTCCAAACCAGCCCATAACTTTTTGAGTGTATTCCGGCATATACGGATTCATTAAAATCATCAAATCTTTAATAACATAGCAAAGATTGTAAATTAAGTTTTCTGCAACTTCAGGATTTGTTGTGCGAGTTTTCCAAGGTTCAGTTTCCTGGAATTTTTTATTACAGATATCAGAAATTTCAAAACACAAATGGAACGCATCTTTTAAATTTGCCCATTCAAGTTCTTCTGTAATTTTTGATTCTAAATCTGTAACGCTTTTCCACAACTGTTCGTCTTTTTTTCCACAAGGGATTTTTGAATCATAATATTTATTTACAAATAAAAGCGTTCGATTTACAAGATTTCCCAAATTTCCGATTAATTCGCTGTTCATTTTTTCCATGAAATCTTTCCATGTAAACTGAAAATCCTGTTTTTCCGGGCGATTGTAGAAAATATAAAATCTCCATGCGTCAGAAGGAATACCAGATTCCACAGCGTCAGTTCCAAAAACGCCAACTCCACGACTTTTACTGAATTTTCCGTCTTCATAATTTAAATATTCAGAAGAACTCATATGGAAAAGTTTTGTATAATCATGCCCAGAGCCTAAAAGTGTACACGGGAAAATTACTGTATGGAACGGAATATTGTCTTTTCCGATAAACTGGAACAAATCAACTTTTGAAAGATTCTTTGCTTCTTCACTTTCACTCGGAAGCCACCATGATTTCCAGTCGAAAGAAGATTTTCCCTGTTTTACAAGTTCATTTGCAAGTTGTTTTGTAATTGACATATAACCGATTGGCGCGTTAAACCAAACATAAAAAACTTTATTTTCAAAACCAGATTTTGGAACAGGAATTCCCCATTTTAAATCTCGTGTTATTGCTCTTTCATTCAATCCGTCACGAATCCAAGCTTTTGTAACATTAATTGCATTTTCTGACCAACGACCTTCTTTTGAAACTTTTTCCATCCAAGAATCAAGATTTTTTGAAATTGAAGGTAAATCAATATAAAGGTGCTTTGTTTCTTTTACTTCTGGAGTTGAACCGCAAGTGTGGCATTTTGGTTCAATTAATTCTGTAGGATCCAAAAGAGAACCACATTCATCACACTGGTCTCCTCTTGCTTTTTTAGAACCGCATTTTGGACAAGTTCCGTCAACATATCGATCAGCTAAAAACATTGAACAATGCGGACAATAAAGCTGTTTAATCGTATGTTCTTTTATAAATCCGTTTTTATCAAGATCGTTAAAAAGTTCCTGCGTTATTTCTGTACATTCCTGATTGCTTGTTCTTCCGAATTTATCAAAATTGATATGAAACCAGTCGTAAATTTTTGTGTGTTCTTTGTAATAATAATCACATAATTCGCGAGGAGATTTTTTTTCTTCAATTGCACGAGTTTCAGTGGCAGTTCCGTATTCGTCTGTTCCGCAAATGTAAAGTGTGTCATATCCGCGACTTCGGCAAAAACGCGCAAAAACATCTCCCGAAAGCATTTGTATTAAATTTCCAAGATGAGGAATATTATTTACATAAGGTAAAGCTGAAGTTATAAGTCTTCTGTTCATTTTAAACTCCAAATTTAAAAAGATAAAAAAAAGGTAGAATAATTATAATGATTTTTAAAAAGTCTTACAATTGAAATATTATTTGTTTTTTTTGTGCTGATTAAAAATACTGAAATTAATTGTTTTTTCCATTTCCATTCCAGGCTCAAGATTTACTTCCCAGAACATTGAATTAGAAAAAGTCATACTCGCAGGAACTAAAGCGCCTGTAAAATAGTCAGGGCGTTTAAAAATAATCGGCTCAAAACACAACCCACAAGATTCGTTTGGCGTAAACACAAAAGAAATTGAATTATCCGTATCCGTAAGCTGAAATTCTTCAACATTAAAAAGCGTTCCGTCGTTATTTAAAAGTTTTGAACTTGATTTTGTATCGATTTCGCGTTTTTGACCGTCAGAAATAATTTCAAGATTGAAAGCGTTAAAATCCGTAGCGTTAAAATTTGTTTGCGCAAAACTAGATTCAACAACAAATTTTGCCTTTAGAGGCGCCGAACTTTCATTTTTTAAAATATACTGAATCATAATTCCGCTTGAAAAAGCAATATATTTCTTTTTTAAAACGACTTTTTGCCGATTTTTAAAATTTGCATTTGCCGAAAGCAAAACTTCCTTATGACGCGCAGAAAATTTTACTTCAGAATACAACGCCCGCGAAAAAATCCCCTTTCCGGCAGGTTTATTTTCAAGATAATTTGAAAATTCTTCATCCGTAAAAAGATGGTCTACAAAAAGTCCGCGTTCATAATCGTCAGAACAGCCTTCAAAATCACTGATTCTGTTTAAATTGTCCGCATAATTTCCAGAATTTTGCATTAAATCAAATTCCCGGATTGCACCGCCTTTCAACGCGATTACCGCAAAGAATTTTTCCATTCTGCAAACATATTCTTTAATTCCGTCAATATTATAATCAAAAGACGAAACTGATTCCTGAAAATTATTGCACTCCCTTAAAATTTTTTCTGCTTCCGACAAAAATTTATACGCATTCTGTCTGTAAGTTGAATTTACAAATGCTCCAGTCGAAGTACAAACAAACCCCGCACCATTTTGGGCCTGCCACAATTTTTCGCGAGCGGCCTTTTTTCGAATTTTGTCGCCATAACACTGATTTACAAGCAAACTTACAAAAAGCATTCGATTGTAAAGTGCGTGGCTTTGTGGATAAGTCTGCAAAAAATCTTGAATTGTTTTAAAATTATTTTGAGAAGATTTATACGGTTTGTAAGGAGTGTGCGCCCATTGAGAAACTTCCCGACTGATTCCCGCAGGAATATAAACTGGCACACGCTCAGAAATCGATTTTTTTACCTGATAAGAAGTTTTACAATCAATATTTTCGTTTAAACATTCCAAAAAAGAAGAAAACCACTGATAATCAAGCAGCTGACGAAATTCCCATGGAGTAAATTCAATATGAACGCAATAATTTTCTGAAATCTGCTCAATAAATGAACTTTGCGCTTTTTTTACGCAAGAATTTATTTTTTTCTGAACATTTTCAATAAATTCTTTTGGTGAAATTTCTTTATTCGGCTTTAAACTATTTAAAATCGGGACAATTTCTAAAGATTTTCCTTTGTCGGCCATAAAAAGCGGAACAAAAACATTTTTTTCACTCGGAATTAAACTTTCGTCTAGCAAAACATATTCCATTGAACACGAATTTAAAGTTCCTATTAACGAAGAATCCCAACTTGAAGCGCACAAACTCATTCCGCGCGGGCGTTTTCCACAAGCTAAGCGCACTTCCGACGAAAATAAATCAATCTGCCCGGTTCTGTCTAACGGAAAAATCAGCGGAAAAACAGGATTATAAAAACCATTTCCGTAAAGTTCAATCTGATTTTTATTTGATAAATCCTGTAAAATTTTTGCAAATTCTAAATGCTTTTTTCGTAAATATTGAAGCT
>CAVHIX010000205.1:0-3568 GCA_963636135.1 Anaerovoracaceae bacterium | reverse complement strand
CTCTAAAAGTTGTTCCGGACTCAGATTTGAAAAAGTTTTTGGTTTTGAAGATTTTAAATTATTTTCTTTTTCAGAAATTTCATTTTGATTTTGTGAAGGCACTTCTTCAGTTTCTGAAATTTTATTTTCAGATTGAACAGTTTCTTCTATATTATCTTGCGGATTTTGTTCATTTTGTTCTGAAATATTTTGTTCAGTTGTGAAAAAGTTTGAAGTAGTTTTTTGTTCGTATTTTTGAGGCACATTTTCTGCATAAGATGGCGCCAAAATATGTTCGTTCGATTTTGATTTTTCTTCCAAAACTATAACTTCAAGATAATCGTCGATAAAATTCCCAGTTAAAGCATCATTTTTATAAAAATGAAGAATAAAAGTTCCTGGCGTTTTTGACCTGATTGTAAAACGAGTGTCAGTTCCGCCTAATTTTCTTCCATAAAAAATAAAATCGTTTTTATTGTCAGTCTGGCCCAAATAAATCCAGCCGGCACCAGGGTAAACAATGTCCAAATATTGATAATTTTGTATTTTTACCGAACGGGAAGGCTCAATTTTTTCATTTTCAGTTTCTTCTGGTTGCGGATTTTGAGTTTCTTCCTGGATTTCTTCAATGATTTGTGAGGTTTCTGAAGTTCCTTGTGGATTTTCTAACTGTTCAAGCGGTTTTTCTTCTATATTTGTTGCAAGATTTTCTGATGTGTTTTCAGAGATTTGATTTTTTTCAGTTTGATTATTTTCGTTTTCGTTCTGATTTTGATTTTCAGTTTGAGTTTGAGGTAAAGTTTCGGCTTCATTCTGGTGAAGAATTTCTAAATTTTCTAATTCTTCGGAATAACTTTTTGGCGAACCGATATTTTCTTCTAAAGGCTTTTCAGTTTTTTCTTCTATATTTTCTGCCGGCAAAACGCTTTCTTCTGTAATTTTTTCAGATTCTGCTGTTGTTTCCGGAATTTCAGTTTTTTCTTCTTCTGGGAAATCTTGTTCCGGCGGAAGAATTTCGTTTTCAATTTTTTCAGTTAATTCTGATTCGTTTTCAGTTTGAGTTTCAATTTCTGGCTTTTCTTCAGGCTGTTCAATTTCTGACGAATCTGATTTTGGCTGAATTTTTTTTGTAGTTCCACACGAGAAAAATAAAAATGTTGTAAAAATTAAAGAAAGAATTATAAATTTTTGAGCTTTCATGGAGTGGCTCCTAAAATTTCGTTTACAATTTTGTCGTTTGCGTTTGAAAGTTTTTGAACTTCTGATTTTGAAGGAAGCGTAAAATATTCTTTTGCTTCGTCTTTGCTCCATTTTTTTGGCGTTTTTCGAGAAGAAATGTAAGATTCTGAATAAAGTTCACTCTGCGGAATTAATGGAGTTTCTGAAAGTTCAAGTTTTTGATTAAAATTTGTAATTTTTTTTTGTGCCGGTTTATAATTTGAAACAAGAAGCATGATTAAAGCGCAAAGCGTCATAAAAATTAAAACTGAACAAACAATAATCGTTTGCTTTTTATGATTTTCAAGAGAAGATTTAATATTTTCAAAAAAATCAGTAAAAAAATTCAAAAATTATTCCTCGTTTTTAAGTTTTTCTTCAGTCTGTTGTTCCGTTTCTGCAGTTTTTTGAGCTTCCAGGGCGGCTTTTTTTGCTTCTGCTTCAGCCTTTTTTTCCTGAAGTTGCTTTTCTTTTAATTCTTTGCGATATTTTTCGATTTCAGGGTCAGTGATTGTTCCATCTGGATTGTGAATTCGTGGAGCCGGTCGTGGCGGAATATACGCATCAGTTTCTGGAGGAACATCTTCTTCTGTAAAATCTTCGCTATTTTCATCGATTACAGCACCAAGTTTTATATCCGAATCAAGACGAAGCTGAATAATTTTACTTACCCCAGATTCTTCCATTGTGATTCCGAGCATTGTACTTGCACCCATAACTGTTTTTTTGTTATGCGTAATTACAATGTACTGGCTTACCTTTGAGAATGATTCAAGGGCCGTAACAAAACTTGAAACATTTTTATCGTCAAGGGCAGCGTCAATTTCATCGAGTAAACAGAATGGGCTAGGGCGAACCTGATATGTTGCAAACAAGAGTGCAACGGCAGTCATAGTTTTTTCACCACCGCTTAAAAGTCCGATGCTTTCGAGTTTTTTTCCTGGCGGCTGAGCTAAAATATCGATTCCACTTGTCAAAACATTCTGAGGATCTGCGAGTTTTAATTCTGCGCGGCCTCCGTTAAACAATCGTCTAAACATATTGTGGAAATTCTTTTTAATTTTATTATAAGTTTCAATAAACATTTCTGAAGATTTTGCTTTAATTTCTTCACTTACGCGGATAAGATTTTCCAAACTTTTTTGGGTGTCATCGTAATTTGCTTTCTGCTTTTCGTAGCGGTCTTTTTGTTCAGCAAATTCTTCTACAGCCATTAAGTTTACTTGGCCTAAGCTTTTAAAATCTTCTTTTGCTTTTGAAAGTTTATCTTTTAATTCAACAGCCGGAGTCGTGATTTTGTACATGTGTTCTTCAAATTCCATTAAATCTCTGGAATTTTGATCCTGGAAATTCTGTTTTATATTTTTAATTTCCGTATCAGAAGAAGCTAGCGAAAGGGAAAGGCGCTCAAACTGTTCCTGGTATTTTTTTTGTTCGTTCTGCTTTTTGATTAGTGTATCGCGTTTTCCGGAAACTTTATTGTTACTTTCAGCGATTTTCTGGTCAAGTTCGTTCATTTCTTCAACGAGTTTTTGGCCTTTTCGCTCGATTTCGGCAAGTTCGCCCTGAATTTCAATAATTTGTTCGTTCAAATCTTCGGCAGTTTTATTTTCTTCGTAAAGCTGGTCTTCGGTTGAACGCAAAGAATTTTGTTCCGTTGTAAGATTTCGCTGAAAAAGAAGGACCTGATTTTCACTTGCGGTAATCTGTTCCTGCATTCGAACTTTATTGAGTTTTAATCGGCTGAGTGTTTCTTTATATTCATCGATTTTTTTAGAAAGTTCTGCGTTTGTTCCATTTAATTCTTCAATTTTTTTATTTAACGCACTGATTTTATCGTTATTTTCCTGAATATCCGAATCGATTTTGCGTTTTTTTGTCATAATTCCTTCTGGTGACAAAAATTCGGATATAAATGAAGGAGAAGATTTTATGTACTGATCGAGTTCTTCTTTAAGCTGAAGAGAAAGTGCGTTTGCCTCAGCGAAGGCATTTACCGCGTCTAAAAGTGTTTTATTGCAATTTTCTGCAGAAGTTGAATGAGTGTTGTAAAAATCTGAAAAAACATTTTTTCGGCCTTCTGTAAAAATGATTAATTTTTGGAGCGTGGTTTCAACATTTTCCTTTGCTTTTTTTAGATTATTTTCAGAAAATCCGGCTTCTTTCATTTTGGAATCTAAAACTGTAACGATGTCTTCTGTAATTTGCGTAAGATTTTTTTGCAATTCTGAATGAACGCCGTTTAATTCTACAATTTGTTTTTTAGATTCTTCGATTAATTTTGAATTTTCTACAATCTGATTTGACGAAAGTGAAATATTTTCTTCAAAATTTGAAATATTTTTTGCAATATCGTTTAATTGCTTTGTTT
>CAVHIX010000204.1:0-3586 GCA_963636135.1 Anaerovoracaceae bacterium | reverse complement strand
TTATAAATTCAATCGACAAAAACAAAGTCATGAAATATTTCAAAAATAATACAAAAGGCGATCTTTACCTTTGGATTATTCACACTTATGACGATTTAAAAAAGAAGTTTTCCGATGTAAAACTCGACGATGTTGTAGAAGATATTAAGACTGAAAATAAGACTTCCTTTTTAAAAAGGATATTTTTCAGAAAAAAAAAGTAAAATATTAAAAAAAATAATTTGACGGTTCAATATTTCAATGATAGAATTAAAACTGTACACAAAAAATGAACTTTAATTTGTGTTAGAGGAGTATTATTTGAACAAATTTGATTTTTATACAGATATTCCACTTTTAGTCGCAGCAGGAATTGCATTTTTGCTTTGTGTTTTCATTCTAATCGGAAAAATCCGTAATTCAACAAAAGCAAGTGTTTTATTAATTCCAGCATTGTTAATTCTAGTTGCAGGATTTTTGTACAGTTATTTCTACCCGAACAAATTTATTCTACTTTGTGCAATTACTCTTTCCGGCCTTTTGGTTTTGCCTTATACAATTGTGCTTGCAATCGGTAACGCAGAAAAACGGGCTTTAAAACGAAAAAAGAAGGCACAAGCTCAGGATGAAGAATTTTCTGCAGAAGCAAAAGAACGACTTACAAACGAACTTTCTCAGAAATACAATAAAATTATTCAAACTAATAACGATTTAACTTCAAAAGTTTCTTCATTATTTTCTTCTCCAAATGCTATGAACGATTTTCTTGAATATTTAGACAAATCGCTTATAGAAGCTGCAAATGCTGATGGTTGCGCAATTTTAATGCTCGACAACTACGAAAATATTCTTTCTGTAAAATCACTTACAGGATCTTTTCCTCCTCCGTATGAACTTCCAAGCGATTTACCACACAAAGAATTACGCGTTTCAACAAGTTTTAAATATGCACAATTCGAATTAAATAACAATGTTTTCGGAAATGTCGTAACAGAAGGAACTGCTTGCAATATTATAAATCCTTTAAAAGACAAACGAATTTTCCAAAATAAACCAGAAGAATTTTTAACTCCAGGACCATATATTTTTGCACCAATAAAACAAGATGATGAAGTACTCGGAGTTATCGCATTGGCTCGAACAGCTGGAAAAATTCCATTCTCAGAAGAAGAATTTAATTCAGTTTGTTTAATTGCAAACGCTTGTTCTGTTGCATTAAAACCTTTGAACAGTTTTATTTCATATGCAGAACATTCAGAACTTACAAAAGAAGGAGACATTGCTTCAAAATTCCAAAAAACAATGCTCCCAGAAAAAATGCCGGTAATTAACAAACTTTCAATCGGAAAACACTTTTTACCAGCTGAAAATGTTGTTGGTGATTTTTACGATATAATTCCTTCACGCAAAGACAGAATTACATTCGTAATGGCAGACATCGCCGGAAAGGGTATGACTTCGCTTGTAATTATGATTATGGTTAGAGCAATGATTCGTCTTGTTTCTAATACAAATCAAGATGCAGCTACAATTCTTGAATGGATTAATAAAGCAATCTGTTCAGAAATAAACAAAAGCGATCGTTTTGGTAGCATCGCATTAATTAATTACAATAGCGTTGAAGATACAGCACAAATTGCTACTTGTGGTATTAACCCAGTAATCGTTTATTCAGCAAAAGATGGAACAATTTCTAAGATTTCTGCTGAAAGCGAGCCTATTGGTGTTGATAAAGGCACACAGTATAAAAATATCGACTTAAAACTTAATGCAGGTGATATTATTGTTACTTGTACAGACGGTTTGGTTGAATGTCTTAATGATTCTGGAGCGCAGTATTCTATCGAAAAACTTCAAAGTGTAATCAAAAAGAACTGCCATCTCCAAGGAAAAGACATTGCAAACAAAATCAAAGACGATGTAAAAAATCACTGTGGAACTACACAGCAATATGATGACCAGAGTCTTCTGGTAGTAAAAATACAAGGGTAAGGAGTACCTTATGGAACTTAAAATACGAAAGAATGGTGAAATTTACATTATTGATGTAAATGGCGAAATGGATCTGTACAATTCGTATAAATTAAAAGAACTCGTTATGAAAATGATTGAGAAAAATGTAAAACTTTTTGTAATCAATCTTGAACAAGTCGACTATATTGACTCTTCTGGAATTGGTGCACTTATTTACATTTGTTCTACTATTAAAAAGATGAATCTCAAACTTGCTATTTCAAACATTCATGGTTCTGTAAAAAAAGTTATTGAACTTACAAAACTTATGGGATACTTCCCTATTGCAAATAGTGTTGATGAAGCTTTATTAATGGTAAAAGAATAATTCAAAAAAAATTGCAAACAGATTATTACTAATAAGAGGGACACTATGGCAGAAAATGAAATTAAAGAATTGCGTTCTGATGACAATGATCCATTGTTTGATAAATCGAATATGCAGATGAAGGAATTTCCTTCAGATTTTAGACAGATTCGCTATTTTACACTTTTGATTGTACAATCAGCACCTTCTGAAATTAAGGAATTAAACCTTCTTGAACAGCAGATCAGTGAAGTAATTAAAAATGGTGTAAAACACGGTAACCACTGTGACATCAATAAAAAAGTTAAAGTTTGGTATTCTTTCAGCCCTACTCATGCACATGTTATTGTTGAAGATGAAGGCGAAGGATTTAAAGATCTAGACAAATGGAACGAATTCAACAGAAAACGTCTTGAAGCTTTGCGTGATCAAAACTACGAACAGTTAGCAGATTATGTTTCATTCAGAACAAAAGAATCTGACAATCAGGATGGTGGAAACGCTTTATTTGCTGCCCTTGAATATTGGAACGGCGGGTTTGTTTACAACGGTAAAAAGAATGCCGTTGCTATGCTTAAAAAATATCAACAAAAAGTTCATTAATATTGATAGGGCGATTAATCGCCCTTTTTTATTTTAAAATAAAAAAGCCCTAGAAAAATCTAGAGCATTTGGAGATGGCGGGAATTGAACCCGCGTCCGAGTGTGTAACTCAATTACGTCTACATGCGTAGTTATGCGAGGTGATTGTCGGAAAAAGGTAGCAGCATAACAAGCGTCTTTTTCGTATTCCGATAAAATGTCAACTTTAAAGACCGAAAACAATAAAGTTCAAGTTCCTATTAGCGTCGAATTTTTTTAAAGTTAGGAACAGCACCCTAAAAAATTCGTGCCCGCTACTTACGCAGCAAGAGCAAACTGTTCGTCAGAAGATTCTTCTTCTCTACGTTTTGCAGTTATTATATTTGTCAGCTTAAGGTGCCTTCACACCCACACGCAGTAAAGGAATTCCCATACCCGTCGAAACCGGAACACCCCCAAAAAGAAATAATTCCTACTTGAAATATAATATTGAAAATTATTTTTGTCAATAAAAATTTAGCTTTTAAAATCTTAAAAAAATTTTAACATTCAGGGATTTCTAATGAACCATACTCGCAAAAACAATTTGCAACATGAGCATGCTCAATAAGTTCTAGATTTTTTTTATTCTTTTTGTAAATACGAATTTCACCAGACGAAGAAACGCCCGAAACAGATTTTATAACTTTTCGCATTCCTTCTGGA
>CAVHIX010000203.1:0-3611 GCA_963636135.1 Anaerovoracaceae bacterium | reverse complement strand
CATTTGTGCGCACACTTTCCTGGAAATTCGTGTTTTTAATATTGCAATTTCTAAAAGAAGTATTTTCGAGCGTGGATTTTATAAAAGTTGAATTGTGCAGATTTGAATCGTCAAAAGAAGACTGAAAAGAATTGATTCCGTTAAAATTATTCTGAACTAATTCGCTTCCTGTAAAAATCGTGTGAATAAATTTTGCCCCAGAAATTGAACTGAAATTAATATTTGAATTAATCATATTGCAATCGCTGAAAACTGCAAAATCAAAAATGCAAAGTTTGCTGAAAAGATTTTCTGAATGGATATTTTTAAAAGTGCAATACATAAAATTGCAGCCGAAAAATTTTTTATTTGAAAAATCAATATCCTGAAAAGTAAGGCCCGAAGCGCAAAGTCCAACGATTTTTTCGTGAGTGTTAATGTATTCGAAAATGTCGCTTTGAAGTTTGCCAGGATTTGGGCTGTGGTCGAGGCAATAGTTTTTTTCGTTTGAAATTTCTTTTTGGTCGTCAAAAGTTGAAATGGCCAGATTTTTGCACGAATGAACTAAGCATTTATTTAAAGCGAACATATTTTAATGTTAAAGTATTGCTTGTTTTCTGTCAAATGTTTAATATTGTTTTGGGTGAACTATGTCGGTTAATTTTGCTTTTCTTGATTCCGGAACGGGCGGCCTTCCGTATTTAAAATATTTGCTTCAAAAATCCCCGGAAGAAAAATGCGTTTATGTTGGGGATACAAAAAATTTTCCGTATGGGCAAAAATCGACAGAAGAGATTATTCAAAATTCTTCGGAATGTGTAAAAAAAATCATTGAAAAATTTTCTCCAAAAGCAATAATTGTGGCGTGCAACACGATTTCGGTTACGGCGTTGGAAGCTTTAAGAAAGTCTTTTCCTGGCGTTTCGTTTATTGGAACTGTTCCGGCGATAAAACCTGCGGCAAAAATTTCAAAAACAAAAAAAATTGGGCTTTTGGCAACGAATGCGACTGTAAATCATCCGTACACAAAAAAACTGATTTTGGATTTTGCTTCAGATTGTAAAATTATTTCAAAAGGCGACCCGGAATTAATCGATTTTATTGAGCATAAATTTTTTCACGCAACAGAAGAAGAGCGGCTTTTAAAAGTTCAAAATTGTGTGGATTTTTTTAAAAATCAGAATTGCGATGTTTTGGTTTTGGCGTGCACTCATTTTTTGAATATGGTTGATTATTTTAAAAAAGCAGCTAAAAATGATTTACAAATCGTTGACAATCGGGAAGGTGTTGTAAATCACGCGCTTGAAATTGAAAAATTAAATCTTAAAAAAAATACCTTATATATAGAAGAAAGTTCAAAATTATTTGTGACTGGTCTTACGCAAAAAAATGATGCTGAATTTTATGAAACATTTTGCGCGCAGAACAATATTAAATTTGGCGGAATTTTAAATTAATCTTTTCAAATCTTGTAAATCCTATCGAATAAAATCAGAAAAAATGTTAAGATAATCTCATTATGGCTAAAATTCAAATGAAAAATGCAATCGCTGAACTTGACGGCGATGAAATGACTCGTGTTTTGTGGAAGGTTATAAAGGACGAACTTCTTTTACCTTATATTGATTTAAAAACTGAATACTTTGATTTGGGCCTTAAAAGCCGCGACGATTCAGATGATAAAATTACATACGAAGCTGCCGAAGCGATTAAAAGACTTGGCGTTGGTGTAAAATGTGCAACAATTACTTCAAATGCAGCCCGAATGGAAGAATATAAATTAAAAAAACTTACTCCTTCTCCAAACGGAATTTTGCGTGGTGAACTTGACGGAACAATTTTTAGGGCTCCGATTTTTGTAAAAAATATTGCCTGCAATGTAAAATCTTGGGAAAAACCGATTGTTTTGGGGCGTCACGGTTATGGCGATGTTTACAAAAACTGCGAAATTAAAACTCCTTGTGCCGGAACTGCTGAACTTGTTTTTCATGGTGAAGACGGAACAGAAATTAAAAAGACAATTCAGGTGATGAAAGGACCTGGAATAATTCAGGGAATTCACAATCTTGACGCTTCAATCGAAAGTTTTGCCCGCTGTTGTTTTAATTACGGACTTGACCAGAAAATCAGCGTTTGGCTTGGAACAAAAGATACAATTTCTAAAACTTACGACGGAAACTTTAAGGCAATCTTCCAGCGTATTTTTGATGAAGAATTCAAAGATAAGTTTGAAAAAGCCGGAATTGAATATTTTTACACTTTGATTGACGATGCTGTTGCCCGCGTTATGAAGTCTAAAGGCGGATTCTTGTGGGCATGCAAAAACTACGACGGCGATGTTATGAGCGATATGATTGCTTCTGCATGCGGAAGTCTTGCTATGATGACTTCTGTTTTGGTTTCTCCAAACGGTCAGTTTGAATACGAAGCAAGCCACGGAACTGTTCAAAAGCACTATTATCGATATTTAAAAGGCGAAAAAACTTCTACAAATCCGGTTGCAACAATTTTTGCATGGACTGGTGCCCTTAAAAAACGCGGCGAATTAGACGGCACAAAAGATTTAGTAGATTTTGCTGAAAAACTTGAAAAAGCAACACTTTCTACAATAGAAGAAGGATTTATGACTGGCGACCTTGCAAGTCTTGCAAATCCTCCTGCTAAAAAAATCCTGAACAGCTGGGAATTTATTGCAGCAATTAAGGAAAGATTATAATTTTTTTAAGAATTGTTTAATGAGGTCGGCTTTTTGGTCGGCCTTTTTTGTTTTTAAACTGAATAGCGCAATTTTATTTTGTTGAACGCTTCCTGTAAATCGTTTGAAAAATTTTTAATGTCAGCGGAAGGCGGTGTAATGAACGATTCCGGCAAAAAGAACTGAAAAACTTCAACTTCGAGGGCCTCGGAAAATTTTGAAAGCGTTTCGGGCGACACCCATTTTCTTCCGTTTTCAATATCGCTTACAAATGTAAAAGACACATCAACTTTATTTGCAAAATCTAACTGAGAAAGATTTTTATTTTTTCTTAATCGTTTTAAATTCTTTCCAAAAAGAAGCCTGATGTCAATTTCGTTCATATTAATCCTATTAGAGTAATATTCTATCTGATAGATTGACATTGATTCAAAAATCTAATAGTATAAAATTAATTCTATTGGAGTTAGTTTTTTACTTTTCTTATGACGCGATATGCAATTTTGGTCGGTTGTTCAAAAAAATCTGACTATAAGCAAAAATCTTTGTTTAATATTTATTCTCTTTTGAAAAGCCCGGATTTCGGATGTTTTAGCGACAAAGAAATTCTTGTTATGTCTGAAGGGGTGGATTTTTTTGTTTTGAATATGGCGTTAAAAAATCTTTTTGAAAGCGGACTTGATTTTTTATTTTTGTATTTTTGCGGAAATTGCGCGGACAAATTTGAAAAATCTTTTTTTACAATCGATGAAAGCAAAAAAAAAAAAAAAAAATTAGAAAAAATTGCCAAAAAACAGATTTTAATTTTTGATTCGTGTGAAAGTTTAATCAGTTTTGACGATTTTTACGATTCTGATTTTAATTTTAGTAAAGAAGAAATTTTATTGTCACAGGAAAATTTTCAAAAATTCGTTGAAAATATTTTAAAATCTGACTT
>CAVHIX010000202.1:0-3616 GCA_963636135.1 Anaerovoracaceae bacterium | reverse complement strand
CATTCGAAATGACGGAGTTTTTTTAGGCAAAAAAGAAGGATTTTTAGAATTTGACCCGATTTTAAAATCAAACGAACAGGAACAAAATCAGATTTTAATAAAAGAATTCTCAAATGAAGAAAAAATTAAAATCAAAAACGAAATAAAAATCTTTTTTGAAAACGAAATTAAAGAACTTACACGCGCAAAAGATATTTTAACTTCAAAAATTGAACTACCTGAAACCGAACGAAATCAAACACTCACAAAGATTTTAGAAAATCGCGAATATTTGTATTTACATTTTCCAGACGGCTACCGATTTTCGCTTGAAATCTCATTTTTAAAGCGAGTCAGAACCGAACTGGATTTTTATTTAAAAGAATTTAAAATCGATTTAAAAAATCTTTTAGAAAATTAATCGGCTTCGTTATCTTTTAAAACTGCCAAAAATGCTGATTGCGGAAGTTCGACATCACCAAACATTTTCATTCGCTTTTTACCTTCTTTTTGTTTTTCAAGAAGTTTTCGTTTTCGCGTAATATCACCACCGTAACATTTTGCCAAAACATCTTTTCGAACAGGATTTACAGTTTCGCGTGCAATAATCTGACTTCCGATTGCGCCCTGAATTGCAACTTTAAATTGCTGGCGGGAAATTTCACCCTTCAACCGTTCGCAAACTTTTCTTGCTCTGTCTGCGGCATTTTCTTTAAAAGTAAGCTGACTTAATGCGTCAACCATTTTTCCGTTCAAAAGAATATCGACTTTTACAAGTTCCGTACTTCGGTAACCGATAATTTCATAATCAAAAGAAGCATAACCGCGACTGTAACTTTTTAATTTATCATAAAAATCGAACAGAACTTCGGCCAAAGGCATTTCATAAGTGAGTTCAACCCGTTTTTCATCAAGATAAGTCATATTCGTCTGTTCGCCGCGTTTTTGTTTGCACAATTCCATAATCGCGCCAAGATAAGTTGCAGGCGTAATAATCGAAGCTTTAATATACGGTTCTTCTGCAGAACGAATTCGGCCCGTTGGATATTCAGATGGATTATCAATAAAGGTCTGTTCACCAGTTGTAAGTTCAACTTTGTAACGAACGCTCGGCGCGGTAAAAATTACAGCCTGGTCATAATCGCGTTCAAGGCGCTCCTGAATAATTTCAAGATGTAAAAGGCCCAAAAATCCGCAGCGGAAACCATTTCCCAAGGCGATTGAATTATCTTTTTCGTAAACAAGACTTGCATCGTTTAATTTTAATTTTTCAAGACTGTTTTTCAATTCTTCATAATCGTTTGAATCCATCGGGTAAATTGAAGAATAAACAACCGGCTTTACTTCTTTAAAACCTGCCAAAGGGGAAGACGCTGGATTTTCCGACAAAGTAATTGTATCCCCTACGCTAACATCGCTTACAGTTTTAATTCCGCAGATTAAATAGCCAACATCTCCGGCTTCAAGTTTTCCGGTAACTTCGTAATCGATTTTAAAAATTCCGGCTTGCTCAACTTTGTACTCAACACCGTTACTCATCATTTTGATTACATCGCCAGTTTTTACAGTCCCGTTTTTAATTCTGATGTGAACAATTACCCCGCGATAAGAATCATAATGGCAGTCAAAAATCAACGCCTGTAAAGGAGCAGAAACATCGCCTTCTGGGGCCGGGAATTCAGTTACAATTGCTTCCATTAGTTCGTCGATTCCTTCGCCAGTTTTTGCACTTACAAGCTGAGTTTGCGAATCGTCAAGGCCAAGTTCTTTTTCAATCTGGGCACGAACGGACGGAATATCGGCACTCGGAAGATCAATTTTATTTATTACAGGAACAATCGTTAAATCCTGCTCAAGCGCCATATACATATTGCTGACAGTTTGGCTTTCCACCCCCTGACTTGCATCAATTAAAAGAAGGGCCCCCTCACAAGAAGCAATCGCACGGCTAACTTCATAACTAAAATCCACATGACCTGGTGTATCAACGAAATTCAATTCGTAATCGTGACCATCTTTTGCAGTGTACGGAATTGTTACCGCCTGACTTTTAATCGTAATTCCGCGTTCCCGTTCAATATCCATATTATCCAAAATCTGATTTTTCATTTTTCGTTCATCAATGATTTTAGATTTCTGAATTAAACGATCGCTCAAAGTCGATTTTCCATGGTCGATGTGTGCAACAATACAAAAATTGCGTTTATATTTCATTTCCATAAAAAAAACTCCAATTAAAAATAATACGGACTGTCTAGCGCCGACACAAGATTCATCGTAATGTCAAGATAGCCTTTCTTTTTTCGCCTTGTACTGATTGTAACAGAAATTGCGTCATTTTTAGGGCTAAAATTCACCTGCGAAACATAAATTGGATCTGTAACCGAAAATCCTGATTCGTCAGCGGCACTGCCTTTTATAATCTGTGAAATTGAGTATGTTCTCTTTGAAATCGAAGAAGACGAAACCAATTCCATTCCGAACAAAGGAATAAAAGTATAACATAATAAATCGCTATTGTAAATTTCATATCCCGGCTGTTCAGGGCGTTCAGCTAAATACAAAGTTGAAGAATTATTTTTACCGTCGCGAATGTAATTTATCGGTAAAATCGTTTCATTATCGTAATTTCGCAAAACTGATTGCATTTCTTCTATTGTAGTAACCCGTTTTGAATCCACAAAAGTAATTGTATCGCCTTTTTTTAGCCCGGAAAGATTTGAAACGCCCCCCGGAAGAACATATTGCACTTCAAGACCAGTATCTTTTAAGCCTTCTTTTTTAGTGTGTCCAAAAGAACCGGTCCAAGCGTGAACACGACGCCCACCATGATACAAAAACGGTAAATCCTGTCGCAAATATTCAACCGGAATTGCAAAATTAAGCCCCTGATACTGCATAATGCCTGCAAAAACGATTGCCTGAACTTTCATTTCGCTATCAATACAAGGCCCCCCAGAATTTCCAGAGTTTACGGCGGCATCAATCTGAAAAACATTTCCCATTGTAAAAAGTTTTCGATCAACAGAAGAAACGATTCCACTTGTAAGCGTTCCGTGGAGCCCGAGCGGCGTTCCGATTGCAGAAATTTTATCCCCAAGACTCAAATCTTTACTCGAACCCAATTCAAGAATGAACGGAGGCGTAATTTCAACTTTCAAAAGGGCAATATCCAAAATCTCATCGTAGCCCACAACTTTACAAGGAATACGAGTTTCATTGTCGCGAATGAGTTTTACATACAGCCTGGAAAATTTTTCATTTTTTTTGTCAACAACATCGCTGATTACATGATGATTTGTAACAATATATCCGCGTTCATCAATAAAAAATCCGGAACCAATAACCCTATCGGCAAATCCCGAACCATGCTCAATTTTAATTCCCTTGTCAACCCAAACCGTAACCGTTGCATTCAAACAGTCGTTCATATTTTTAGGAAGAAAATCTTTATTCGTTTTTAGGCCCGGCACAGCTTTTAAATATTCATGCTCCAAAATCTGAAGAGAAGTATTAATTTTTTCAATTTTTGGGCATTTTACAGATTCAAGCGATTTAAAATATTTTACCGCCGTGTAATAATCCTTTTTTGAAACCGCCTCATCCATTTTTTGCAAAACAAAATCGCACAATTCAT
>CAVHIX010000201.1:0-3626 GCA_963636135.1 Anaerovoracaceae bacterium | reverse complement strand
AAATTATATGAATGAAACGGAATGCGAATAAAAAAAAGAAAAAAAAGAATACATTAATTTCCCCCTTGAGAATCGTCTTCGGAAATCGGTTTTAAAATTGCCACGACAGAAGAAATTAAAATCGTTAAAATTATCGTTCTGTTTCCGCTCGAAAGATTTTTTATTCCTGGCAAAACTGAAAAAGCGTAACTTAAAATGAAAGAAACGATTACAGCGACCAAAATAGTTTTATTTTTTCGGGCAGGCGGAATTATAATCGCAATGAACATTCCGTAAAGTGCAACTGAAAAAGCGGTTACAACGCAAAGTGGCAAAATATTTCCGGCAAAAATTCCAAGGGCTGTTCCAAGCGACCAAAAAGGAAGGCAAATGCTCATGGCCCCATAAGTGTAAAACGGATTTAAAAATCCCTTTTGATTTACAGAAATTCCAAAAATTTCATCTGTTACAGAAAATCCAAGTAAAATTCTGTGAATTAGCGATGTTGAAGGCCTAATTTTCTGGCTAAGGGCGCAACTCATCAGTAAATATCGGGCATTTATTACGAATAAAATTAACGCAATTTCTATAAAAGTTTGGCCTGCTTCAATTGCTGAATACAAAGCGTATTCCCCTGCCGAAGCGTGATTTAAAAAACTTGAAAAAAATCCCAAAAACGGTGAAATTCCAGCCTTTTTTGCAATAATTCCAAGCGAAAACGAAACTGCAAAGTAGCCTAACGCAATCGGAAGACCGTCTTTTACGCCTTTTGAAAAAAATTCTTTATTCATTTTTAAGCCTCATTCATTTTGTAACAATTTGTATTTTCATTTTTACATTCTTCTTTTGAAAATTCACAGCGTGGCGCAAACGGGCACCCCAAAATTTCTGTTGTATTTTCCGCAACTTTTCCCGGAATAAAATTCATTTTTTTTGTTGTATAATGCTCACCAAATTTCGGAGTTGAAGACAAAAGCGCCTTTGTGTACGGATGTCGCGGATTTTTTTCAATCTGTTCGCTCGTTCCAGTTTCCATGATTTTTCCGCCGTACATTACAGAAACACGATCTGAAATTTGAAGAACGAGATTTATATTATGGCTTATAAAAATTATTGAAAGGCCCCTCTCCTTTTTTAATCGAAGCAAAAGCGAAATAATTTGAGACTGAATTGTAACATCAAGAGCGGTTGTAGGCTCATCGGCGATTAAAAGTTCACAATTTTGTGCCAAAGCGAGCGCAATTCCTAATCGTTGAAGTTGCCCCCCCGAAAACTGATGCGGATAGGCCTTCAATCTTTTTTGCGGATCTGGCAGTCCCACTTCCAAAAGCAATTTTACCGCACGATTTTCAGCTTCCTGTTTTGAAATTTTAGGCTCCACAGTTTTAAAAGTTTCGTAAAAAACGCTTCCAATATTTTGCAAAGGGTCAAAAACGCGCGACGGCTCTTGAAAAATCAGGGCAATTTTTTTTCCGCGATATTCACGAAGTTCTTTTTGGCTCAACGAAAATAAATTTACGCCGTTGTAAAAAATGCTTCCATTTACGATTGCATTATCTGGAAGAAGGTAAGGAATTGCAGAAGTTGAAACCGATTTTCCGGAACCAGATTCGCCAACAAGCCCCAAAATTTCGCCTTTTAAAACATAAAAACTTACATTTCGAACGCCGTAAACAGTTTTTTTCTGGAAAAATCGCAAAACTTCAAATGAAACGGAAAGATTTTGTACGGAAAGTAAAACATTTTCAAAAGGTGTAGCGGAAAATGTGTTTCCGCTAGAAGGGGTAGCGGAAAACGGAACGGTTGGAGCGAGGGGAAGGCTTTCCCCTTTTTTATTAAAAAATCGTTTTTTCTTGAAAACAGTCGCATAAGGGTCAAAAAAATCCCGCAAAGCGTCGCCTAAAAAATTAAACGAAAGAGTAACCAAAAGCAACATCAAAACCGGGTACAAAAGCCACGGAAAACGCACCAAATTCGAAACTGTGGAAATGTCACGATTTATAAGGCTTCCCCAACTCACCGCCGGGTCGTTAATTCCAAGTCCAAGATAAGAAAGGGTCGTTTCGCTCATAATAAATCCCGGAACACTGAGCGCCGTACTCACAATCAAAAGGCTCGAAACCTGCGGAATAATGTACTTAAAAATAATTACAAGATTCGGGACGCCTTCAACTTTTACATTCAAAACGAATTCTTCATTTTTAATTGAATGAACCATTCCGCGAATTGTACGGGCACTCCCCGGCCAGCCAATCAGCGACAAAATAAGCGTAATAATCATATACGAAGTGCCGCTGTCCATCTGATTATTCAAAAGGGAGCGCAAAAAAAGAATAAAATACAGACTCGGAATGAGCATAAAAAATTCCGCAAACCGCATAATCGCCCAATCGACTTTTCCGCCAAAAAATCCTGAAAATCCGCCGAACAAAACTGCTAGAAAAAGCGAAATTGCAGTTGCCACAAATCCGATTGTAAGAGAAATCCGGGAGCCAAAAACGATTCTTGAAAATAAATCGCGCCCCAAATTGTCAGCGCCCAAAATATAAACCGGATATTCAGAATCAGTTCCAAAAAGATGAATATTGCACGGAATGACGCCCAAAATTTTATATTCAAATCCGCGGGCAAAAAATTTAAATTTGTGAATACATTCTTCGTCTTTTACGCGAACATAAGTCCAGGTGGATTTTTCAATCGGTCGAAACTCGCGAACTTTTATTCCCCTAAATGTAAACTGAACATTTGCCGGATGAAAAGTATTTTTTTCAAAAGTTTTAGTTGCCTCGTATGGTGCGAAAAAATCTGCAAAAATCATCACAAAATACAAAATCGCCAAAATTATAGCCGAAAAAAATGCGATTTTCTTATGTTTTAAAAATTGAAAAAACGATTTCATTTTAATTCCTATTTTTCTGAATAACGGATTCGCGGGTCAACAAAAGCAAGCAAAATGTCAGAAACGAGCATTCCGAGTAAAACCAAAAACGAAATGAACATACTGTTCGCTAAAACCAGATTTATATCCTGCTGGGTAACAGCCTCGTACATCAGCCGCCCGATTCCAGGGTAAGCAAAAATAATTTCCAAAACAAGAGAACCGCTAAAAAGGCTCGCCAAAAGATTTGCACTTCCGGTAATGTACGGATTTAGCGTATTTCTGAAAGCGTGATTCAAATAAATTCGTTTTTCACTGATTCCACGGGCACGCAACGCAAAAATATACGGAAGCGACATTTGATCTAGCATTGTTGAACGAATCATCCTCAAAGTTCCGCCACAACCGCCCAAAAAAGAAGCCAAAAGCGGCAAAAAAATGTGATAAAAATAACTGAAAGTAAAGCGCACCGGCGAATCTGAAAACGAAAACGACGGAAAAGCTGTAACCGGAAAAATTTTTGTAACCGATGCCAAAATCTGAAGTAAAATTAAAAGCAAAATCGACGGAAAAGCGTGAAAAAACAACGCAAAAAATGTTACCGCTGTGTCAATCTTTGTTCCAGCCTTTGAAGAAAAATAAACTCCCAGCAAAAATGAAAAAATTGTAATAAAAATAAGCGAAATCAAATTTAAAATCACAGAATTCCAAATTCTTGACCCGATTAAAAAAGTTACTGGCGTTCTGCTGATTAAACTCGTTCCCAAAT
>CAVHIX010000200.1:0-3629 GCA_963636135.1 Anaerovoracaceae bacterium | reverse complement strand
CTTATCGGAAAAAAACAATAAAAACTACACTAAATTATACTAAGATTTTTATAAATGTCAAAGTCTTCTATTTATATCTTTTACAGAAATGTACATTTTTTAAAATGAAGAATTTTTCTTTTCAGTTTGACACGAAATATTAAATTAACTATAATTGAAAAAACACGGCAAAGAAGTCGTAGATAAGTATTTGTGTTTTCACAAGAATTTGTCTACGGCTTTTTTTTATTTAAATTTGATTTTTATAGGAATGTAATAAAAACTTTTCCTGGGAGAAGATTATGGGAAAACCAACTGGATTTATGGATTATGAACGAAAAAACAATCAAGATGTGCCTCCTTTAGAACGAATTAAAAATTTTAACGAATTCCATTATTTTTTAAATGAAGAAGATAGAAAAATTCAGGCTAGTCGCTGTATGAATTGTGGTGTTCCAATGTGCCAGAGTGCGATTAAACTTCAGGGAATGGTTACAGGATGCCCGCTCCACAATTATATTCCTGAATGGAACGATTCTTTGTACAAAGGCCAATTTGATATGGCAGCGTGGCGCCTTTTAAAAACTTCAAATTTCCCGGAATTTACAGGAAGAGTTTGCCCAGCCCTTTGCGAAAAAGCCTGCAACTGCGGAAGCCCAACTTGCAACGACGGTTCAGTTACAATTCACGACAACGAACTTTTTATCATTGAAAAAGCATTTGAAACCGGCTATATGAAACCTGAAATTCCGAAAGTCAGAACTGACAAAAAAATTGCCGTAATCGGTTCGGGCCCAAGCGGATTAGCAGTCGCTGATTCTTTAAACAGACGAGGCCACAATGTTACAGTTTTTGAACGCGAAGACAAGGCTGGCGGACTTTTAATGTACGGAATTCCAAATATGAAACTCGACAAAAAATATATCGAGCGAAGAATTAATTTGATGGAACAGGAAGGCGTTCATTTCGTTTACAATTTTGATGTTGATTCAGAAAAAGCTCACAATATTTTAAACGAATTTGATGCTGTGGCTTTGTGTTGTGGTGCAAAAAAGGCCCGCCCACTTTCTGCGCTTGGCGTTGAAAAATTAAACAAAGATAAAAAAGGCGCAGAAGGCGGATTAATGTTCGCAGTAGATTTTTTAACCGCTGTGACAAAAACTTTAATTTCTTCAAAAGAAAGCAACAATCAGAAGTTGGAAAATCTTCTTTCAAAAGAATACGGAATTAATGTTTTCGACAAAGATGTTATCGTTCTTGGCGGTGGCGACACTGGAAACGACTGCACAGGCTCTTCAATCCGTTTGGGATGCAAATCTGTAACTCAAATTGAAATGATGCCTTGTCCACCAACAGAAAGGGCCCCAAACAATCCTTGGCCGCAGTGGCCTAAAGTTTTAAAAACGGATTATGGCGCAGAAGAATCAATTGCAAAATTCGGACACGATCCGCGAGTTTACAAAACTACGATTAAAGAAGTTTATTCAAAAGACGGAAAAGTAAACGGAATTAAAACTGTTCAAGTTGAATTTAAAGTAATCGACGGAAAACGGCAGCTTGTAGAAATCGAAGGAAGTGAAAAAGATTTGCCTTGTGATTTAATTTTAATCGCTGCAGGATTTTTAGGATGCGAAGATTACACTGCAAACGCATTTAAAGTTCCGCTTACAGCACGCAACACCGTAGAAACTGTCGGCGAGGCAACCCCAGAAAAAGCGTCTCCAAACGGATACAAAACTTCTGTGGAAAAAGTTTTTACAGCCGGAGATATGCACCGCGGACAATCGCTTGTAGTTTGGGCAATCGCTGAAGGTCGGGAATGTGCAAAAGAAATCGACGAATATTTGATGGGCTATTCAAATATGTAAAAATCGCGTTTGAAAAATCTCAAATTGACAAATATATTTTAATTGAGTTAAAATTGAATCTATGCCTCAAATAATAGAAGAAAATCAAAAATTTGTTAGCATAGATTCTTCTCTTTTAATCGGAAAGCGTCATCTTACAAAAAAAGAAATTAAACAACTCAAAAAAAATCACAATAAATTTTTTAATGAACAATGGCAGAATTTTTATGTCGATTCAGAATATTTTGATCCACAATTTATTCAGGAATCGTTTTTTGAAGGATTTGTAATCCTTGGAAAATTAAAAAATGTAAAATTAAAATTCCACGATTTGGAACTTTCAACCGGAATTTTTAATTCTTCCGTAAAAAATGTTGTAATTGAAGACAATGTCGTTATAAAAAATGTCGCATATCTGGAAAATTATAAAATCTGTTCACAGGCGATGCTTTTTAACATTCAGGAAATGAGTTGCACAAATCACTCAAAATTCGGAAATGGATTTTTAAAAGAAGGAGAGCCTGAAGAAAATCGTGTTGACATTGCAGTTGCAAACGAAAACGGCGGTCGCTCAATTCTTCCATTTGAAAGTATGATTCCGGCTGACGCATTTTTGTGGTCAAAATATCGCGACGACAAAGAACTTTTATCGCGTTTTAAGGAATTAACCGAATCCCAAAATAATCCCACAGAAAAAACTCACGGAATAATCGAAAATAATTGCGTAATCAAAAATACAACTTTAATAAAAGACGCAAAAATTGGGCCTTACGCGTATATAAAAGGCGCTTTTAAACTAAAAAATATTACAGTTCTTTCCTCAAAAGAAGAAGAAAGCCAGATTGGAGAAGGCGTTGAGCTTGTAAACGGCATTATGGGCTACGGAAGCCGCGTTTTTTATCAGGCAGTTGCAGTTCGATTTGTAATCGGTAGAAATTGCCAGCTAAAATATGGGGCACGCCTTTTAAATTCCGTTTTGGGCGACAATTCAACGGTTTCTTGCTGCGAACTTTTAAACAATTTGATTTTTCCATTCCACGAACAACATCACAATTCTTCATTTTTAATCGCTTCTTCAATTTACGGGCAGTCGAACATTGCGTCGGGGGCAACAATCGGAAGCAATCACAATTCCCGAAGCCCAGACGGTGAAATTATTGCCGGTCGCGGATTTTGGCCAGGTCTTTGTTCAGATTTTAAACACAACAGCCGATTTGCAAGTTTCGTTTTAATCGCAAAGGGCTCTTATCAGCACGAACTCGACATTTTATATCCATTTTCGCTCGTTTCGCAGGATAAAAATTCAGAAAAAATCAACATTATTCCGGCGTGGTGGTTTTTGTACGATATGTATGCCATCGCCCGAAACAATTACAAATTTTTAAAACGCGACAAACGAAAAGTTAAAGTTCAGCACATCGAAGTAAATCCGCTGGCCCCAGACTCGATTCAGGAAGTTTGTTCGGCACTCACGCGAATTATAAATCTCACAAAAGAACAACTTTTTGACACAAAAGAAGAAAATAAAAACAAACCGGAAGCAGAACTTTTCCAGGAAGCAAAAGATTTTTTACACAAAAACGAAGATTTCAATCTTATTTTGCAGGATAAAATTTGCCAGAAAAAATACGGCGCACAGATTTTAAAACCGATTAAAGCGTACAAAATGTACCGAAAAATCATAAAATATTATGTTGCAACAATTTTAATCAAAACGAAAAAATTAATTTCCCCGGAATCAACGCTAAAAAATCTCATTCAGGAAATTTTAAAATTTCCACTTTACACACAATGGCTTAATGT
>CAVHIX010000199.1:0-3670 GCA_963636135.1 Anaerovoracaceae bacterium | reverse complement strand
ACCATAAATTTATTTCAAATTTTTAATTAATTTTTACAAAAATACCATATTATTTTAAAATTTATACCATATTTTATTTTTAATCTGGTAGATTTTTAATTTCTTTTATAAAATTGCAGATTCATTTTCTTTGCAAATTCTGTATCATTTTTTATACGCGTCTATTTTTTCATACATTAAATCTTAAACATAAAATCTTTTCTCAATTGAAAAAAACGCAAAAATCCTATAAAATATTTTAAAACTTTTTGGAGTAAAAAAATGTATATTACATGTTTAGATTTAGAAGGCGTTTTAGTTCCAGAAATCTGGATTGCATTTGCAGAAGAAACTGGAATCCCTGAATTAAGAAAAACAACTCGCGACGAGCCAGATTACGATAAATTAATGAAATACAGAATCAACATTCTAAAAGAACATAAATTAGGTTTAAAAGAAATTCAAAATACAATTTCAAAAATCGATCCTCTACCGGGTGCAAAAGAATTTTTAGACGAATTAAGAAGTCAAACTCAGGCAATCATTTTAAGCGACACTTTTGAACAATTTGCAGCCCCTTTAATGAAAAAATTAGGAATGCCAACAATTTTCTGTAATACTCTCGAAGTTTCTCAAACTGGCGAAATTACCGGCTACAAAATGCGATGCCAAAAATCAAAACTTACAACTGTAAAAGCCCTTCAGTCATGCGGATTTGAAACAATTGCATCCGGGGATTCATTTAATGATTTACAAATGATTCAGGCATCAAAAGCAGGATTCTTATTCAGAACTACGGAACAAATCAAAAAAGATTACCCACAAATTTCTGCATTTACAGAATATTCAGAATTGTTAGCTGCCATAAAAAATGTAATTTCCAAATAAAACCACTTGAATTTTTTATTCATTTGTGGTATATTTGATTTCATCGCCGGGATGGTGGAATGGTAGACACAAGGGACTTAAAATCCCTCGCTGGTCAAACGGCGTGCCAGTTCAAGTCTGGTTCCCGGCAAAGGTCAAAGCTTTTTAGTTTTGGCCTTTTTCATTTTTAAACCGATTTTAAAATCCGATTAAACGCAAATATTTTTCTATATAATAGAAAATCCCTTTAAAAAAAATTTGTTAAATGCTAGAATTACTCATAAATTCGCTTTGAATTTGGAGGACAAAATTGGAAAAACTTTTTCACATTCAGGAAAGAGGCTCTTCTGTAAGTCGTGAAATTATTGGTGGTGTAACGACATTTCTTGCAATGGCTTACATTTTAGCTGTAAACCCAAATATTCTTTCAGAAACAGGAATGTCTTGGGGTGCAGTCTTTACAGCAACAGCAATCGCTTCAGCATTTACAACTTTAGTTATGGCATTTGTTGCAAATCTCCCAGTAGGACTTGCTCCTGGAATGGGACTCAACGCATTCTTTACATACACAGTTTGTATGCAAATGCATTGTTCATGGCAATTGGCTTTAACTGCAGTTTTAGTAGAAGGAATTATTTTCTTACTTCTTTCATTCTTTGGAATTCGTGAAGCAATTATGAACTCAATTCCAGACGGATTAAAAAAAGCAGTTTCTGTTGGTATCGGTCTTTTTATCACATTAATCGGTTTAAATAATGCCGGAATCGTTTCTTCAAGCTTAGGAACAATCATCGGATTTGTAAACTTTGATTCACCGACTGCTCTTGTTGGAATTTTGGGATTAGTAATCACAATCGTTTTATACATTTTAAAAGTTCCAGGCTCAATTTTAATCGGAATCGCTTTAACAACAATTTTAGGCATTCCTTTTGGTGTAACAAAAATCCCAGATAATTTCAAAGTTTTTTCTTTACCAGAAATGCCACATTTATTCGCTTTTGATTTTAAAGGCGCTGTAATGGGTGAAAACGGATTTTCTTTATTAGTTTTTGGGAAATTCTTTGTTATTCTGTTTACATTCTTATTTACAGATCTTTTTGATACAATCGGAACTTTACTTGGTGTTGCAGAACAAGGAAACTTAAAAGACGAAAACGGACAAGTTTTAAATGCAAAAGGCGCTTTAATTTCTGACGCAATCGGAACTGTAGCCGGAGCTTGTTTAGGAACTTCAACTGTAACTTCATTTGTAGAAAGTTCTTCTGGTGTTGCCGCAGGTGCCCGCACAGGATTTGCTTCAGTTGTAACAGCAATTTTGTTCGCCCTTGCAGCATTTTTATCATCATGGTTTGCTTTAATTCCAAGTGCCGCAACTGCTCCAGCATTAATCTTCGTAGGATTTTTAATGATGAACTCAGTTACACAAATCGATTTCAAAGATCCAACAGAAGGAATTCCAGCATTCATTACAATTATGGTAATGCCATTTGCATATTCAATTTCAAAAGGTATCGCATTCGGAATGATTTCTTATGTAATCTGTAAATTAGTTGGCAAAAAAGCAAAAGATATTACAGTTGTAACTTTAATTTTGGCAATCATTTTTATTGCAGATATTATTTTTGAAGCAGTAAAAGCAAACGTTATAAAATAAATCAAAGGTATTATATGTCTAACGATGAATTAAACAAAAACTCTCCATTTAGTTTTGACGATGAGTTTGACGATTTTAATGACGAGATGAGTGATGAAGATTTAGACTTTTACGACGAAGATTCAGAAAATTACGAAGAAGCGTTCGAAGATGATTATGACATTGACGAACCTTACGACGATTTTGAACAAGAAGACGGTTACACGAATTTTTATCAAAATAACGGTGAAGAACTTTCTGATTCTGAAGAAGAAGATTTATTTGATGACGACGATGATGATTTATAATAAAATCTAAAAATTGAAGGGGTTGCCATTTTAAGCAGCCCCTTTTTTTATGCGTTGTAATCGATTAGAGTTCCGGCGTGCCAGAGTTTTTCCAAATCGTAGAATTCTCGTGCAGATTCTGACATCAAATGAACAACGATTGAACCAATGTCGATTAAATTCCAATCGTCACCATCCGGGGATTTTCGGTTTGTAAGATGAATTTCCAAATCATTTGCTTTAACATAATCTTTTACCTGTTTATAAAGGCCCTGCCAATGTGCAGAACTTGAAATCGTACAAATGGCAAAATAATCTGTCCAGCTGTTCAATTTGCTTACATCGATTAAAACAACATCTTTTCCTTTTCCGTCTTCAAGGATTTTTGCAATTTCTTTTGCTTTTTGTTCTATAGTTTTCATTTTTGCTCCCATTAACGAACATAGCGCCCGTCAAAATCTTTTCCTAAAATAATTGTAAAATCAACATTCGAAGTTTGATTTTCTTCCACCTCATAATCAACTGATTCTTCTATAATATTTGAACAACGAATAAATTTTCCGACCATTTCAGCCATTTCTTTATTTCCAATGTGATCAATAATTACAGTTTTATCGTAATCATTTCGGTCAGCATTTACAGTTCCTAAAACATCATAACTTGCACCCTTATACAAAATCGCAGTATTATGAGCCAGCCCCTGAATCGGAGTTCCATTTTGAATTTCAAGAACATAAATTCGGCTCGCCATTACACCACTATTTGAAATTAAAAGCTGCGTTACCTGCTGAATCGCCTCTTTAAAGTCAGTTCCGTTTCGGTTTGGCATCAAAAGTTCCTGCCCATCAATAAGACGCAATTTTCCAGAAATCGTTTGCCGCCTGATTAATTCAGTGTCCATTTC
>CAVHIX010000198.1:0-3696 GCA_963636135.1 Anaerovoracaceae bacterium | reverse complement strand
GAATCACATTTTGAATTTTGTAGGGCCCGTTTTCACCAATTTTTACGCATTCAGAATAAGAATCGTCCACAAAAACAGAAAAATCTTTTAAATTTTCCGCAAAAAAAGTTACGCTCCCAGTTTTAAAAATATAATCGTCTTTTGTGCAATTGTACGGAAACGAAAATCCCTTTAGCTCGGAAATCAGTTTTTGAAAATTATAAAGGCCGTTTTCAATTTCAAAATCACAAACTTTTTTTATCGCCAAAAGCCGCCCGTCATTTTCTAGAGAAGAAAAATCGTAAATATTTTTTATTCCAAACAAAACTTCAGCAAGCGGAGAGGCCTTTTTTGAAAAATCTATAAAATCGCTATTTAAAATCTGCTTTTTACAGAATTTCGTTAATTTTTCACCATTTTCATTAAAAAAATCAAGCGTACAAAATTTATTAAAATCCGGTGAAAGATTTTCAAAAACAAATTCAATTTTTTCTTCATTCTGGATTTTAAAAACTTTTTGCAAAATTAAATCTTTTTCAAAAATTGAAACAAATTTTAAATCATTCGTTTGAGGCAAAAAAAATTTTACTTTTACAGAAGAACTTTTTTTCTGCATAAATTAATTTTCAGAAAGAGTCACTTTTAATTCAATATCTTTTTTATTTCTATGAACGGTAACCGTAATTTCATCGCCCGGTCGTTTATTTTCCATAACCGAATAATAATCTGCAATCGAAGGAATTGAAACGCCATCAATTTTTGTAATAATGTCGCCACCAAGATAAATAATCGAATTTCCGTAACGAACAGGGGTAGTTCCTGCCTTGAGCCCCGCGAAATCAGCATTTTTTCCTTTTGTAACAGTCGAAACTAAAAGCCCGCGAGAAATGTCAAGATTTGCGTAAAGTGCGATTCTGTTTGTAAGCTGAACCACCTGAAGCGCCATTACCCCACGCCGAACTTTTCCGTAATTGATTAAATCGTTTGAAACTCTAATTGCCGTTTCTGAAGGGACTGCAAATCCGATTCCCGCACTACTTCCGCTCGAAGAATAAATCATCGTGTTAATTCCAATCATTTTTCCGGAAGTTGTCAAAAGCGGACCCCCAGAATTTCCAGGATTGATTGCAGAATCAGTTTGAATCATATTTCGAATAATTCTGTCGTTGGAATTTTTAATCGGTCGCCCAAGTGCTGAAATAATTCCCGTTGTCATTGTTCGATCTAAACCATACGGATTTCCAATTGCAATTACCCGTTGCCCAACTTTTAGCGACGAAGAATCCCCAAAAGAAATCGTTTTTAATTCCACCCCACTCGGAGGATCAAATTTTATAACTGCAAGGTCGCTATCTTTATCAAGGCCAACAACTTTTGCTTCAAACTGTGTGCCATCCGAAAGCGAAACATAAATTTTTGCAGCATTATTTACAACATGAACATTAGTTAAAACATATCCGCGTTTGTCGATTATTGACCCGGAACCAGAACCGCCATCTTCTACAACAGGTTCCAAAAACCAGTTTACGCCAACAACCTGAGTATTAATATTTACAACCGCTTCGTTACAAGATTCATAAACGCTGATATTTTGAAGTTCTTCTACGGAATAAGATTCGTTTTTTACATTCTGGGCAAAAAATTCTTCCTTATTATCTTCTTTTTTTAAATTAACAAGCTTATTTACATTTTCTTCGTCGGAAACAATTTTTTCTTCATTTGAAACAGATTTTTCTACAATCTGCTCATTTTTCTGATTATTTTTACCATTTGCCGAAAACGAAAATACACAAAATGAAAGAACGGCACCCAAAACCAATGCACAAACAGAAAAAATTAAAACCTGATTTTTAGAATAAAGCTTCATACAAAGATTTTACAATTTTTATAAATTCAATTCAACAGATATAAAAAACCGATTTTTCTAAACTTTCCCCAAAAACTTCCGACATTTATAGTGTTAGCTGTCATGCTGAATTTAATTTTAGCATCTAAGATTCCGAAATAAATTCGGAATGACAAAAGACTTTTTATAGGGGGAACATATGGTTTACGGAATTAACTCAGCATATTCAACACAAAGCGCATCAAAATTGTATGTTCCTGTGAATAAAGCTTCTCTTTTATATTCGCATTTTGATCATGTTTCTGGAGTTCAGGCAAAAAAAGGCCAAAACGGAATTTCAATTTCTAAAATCCGAATTTTAAACACTCTAATTGAACATTTATCTTCTATAAAATCTGATGCAAAAATCGAAAAAGTGTCTAAATCTACCCCGGAACAAATCGATTCTTTAATCAAAAATTACCAGGAGCAGATTCAGCAGACGGTTCAAGCCTCTGTAACTCAGCCTTATGCTTTAGCCGGCAACAAACCTGAACCTGGCGTTTTATTCAGTTTGGATATTTAGGCCCACACAAACCACAAAATTATACTTGCGGCAGCCGTTGTTAAAATCGTAAACGGAACGCCAATTTTTAACCACCCTGAAAATTTTAACGGATAGCCTTCTTTTTTTAAGATTCCCATAGAAACGACATTTGCACTTGCGCCATACGGAGTTAAGTTTCCGCCCAAGCAAGAACCGATTAAAAGTGCAAAATCGTAAAGTTCAGCATTAATATTCATCGAAAGGGCCAATTCACTTGCAACCGGAAGCATTACAATAATATACGGAACATTGTCAACAAATCCGGAAATTACAATCGAAACGAACAGAATTAAAACGAATCCCAAAAGCACATTTCCGTTTGTAAGATTTTTTAAAAATCCTGCAAAATCGCTTAAAAGGCCCGTTTCACTGATTGCGCCAACTACGATAAAAATTCCCATTAAAAAGAAAATCGTTTCCCAATCCAATTCTTTAATCAGCGTCCAAGTTTCAGATTTTGATTTTTTCTGATTAAAAATGTACCACAAAATGCCAACGATTCCCAAAAACATTACAAAACATCCGCTCATGTATTCAAAATCGATGTGCAAAAACGAAATTAATGCCAATCCGAAAATCATTAAAAGAAGTAAAACGCCCGGGAAACACGAAACAATTTGAGTTTTTTCAACTTCGGCCTTTTCTTTCTGATTTCTAAAAATTAAATAGAACATTAAACAGCCGACTAAAAGCCCTGTCTGAATAAAAAAGAAAATTGAAATTCTTCCGTTAGAAATAAAAAAGTCGTTGAATGAATAACCTGCAAAACTTGCAAAAATCATTGACGGAGGGTCGCCAACTAAAGTCGCAGTTCCTTCCAAATTCGACATTACGGCTAAGCCAATCATAAAATATGTAGGATTTATTTTTAATTTTTTTGAAAGAGCCAGGGCAATCGGCGCCATTACCAAAATAGTTGCAACATTTTCTACAAAAATTGAAATAATTCCCGTCATTGCAAGAATTAAAACAATCGCAAGTCCTGTACTTTTTGATTTTAAAATCAAGGAATCAGCAATCAACGCCGGAACTTTTGAATAAATGAAAAGAGAAGCAATTATCATACTTCCCACATAAATCATCAAAACATTCCAGTTTATTAAAGTTCCAAACGAATGGGAAAGTGCAAACAACGGCGAAAAACTTTCTTTTAAAACGGATTTTGTATTTTCATCAAGGATTTTAAAAATTTCACCCGGGAAAATAAACGACACAACAAGAAGAATTAAAGCTGCCAAAGTTGTAAAAATCACTTTTTTACTCTGAAAAGCGATTACTAAAGCAT
>CAVHIX010000197.1:0-3708 GCA_963636135.1 Anaerovoracaceae bacterium | reverse complement strand
CACTAGTTTTTACTCCCCTTGAAAATTCTAGAATTTCTCCTAGTTTCAATTCTGCCTGTTCAATTTTTTTAAATAATTTTTTATCCTCAACTGTAGATTCTGAATTTATTGAATAATTTTCATCATTAATTATTTCTGAAACTGCTAAATCATATTTAAAGTTTCCAATACCATCAAAAACTTGTATATTGTAACTCTCTTTATACTGATTTTGAAAAATTACAATCATTGGATTAACGATAGCATTAAAAACTCCCATTTTTTGATTAACAATTTGACAAACTCTATGTTTAGTAAAAATTAATTCTCTTAAATTTTTGAAACTATCAGTTGCTTTCCAAGTATGAGGAACAATATAACTTAAAGTTCCATTTTGGGATAAAAGCTTAAAACCATTTTCAATAAAAAAAGCATATAAATCCGCCTTATTACGGGCTGAATAAAATTTCTTCTTTAATTCATTTCGATATTTATCATCTTTTATGTTTGCAATATTTATATACGGCGGATTTCCAATCACAATATCAAAGCCGCCTCTGGTGCTAAAAACATCGTTAAACCAGGTGTGCCACAAAAAGAATTGTGAGTTCTGGTGCAGGTCTATTTTTTTTATGTCGGCAAGGGCTTTTGGGGGCAGCTGCCGTTCGTCGAGCAAGTCAAAGATGTTTTGTTTTATCTGATTGCGGATTTTTTCTTTGGCGGCGTGGTCGTCGGGGATAAAATAGCCGTTTATTGCATCAACAAGAAGATGTATCTTTTCTTCGCTGTCAAAAAGGTTTCCTGCTTCTGTTTCTGTGAGGTGGCTTAAATCTATTCCTTCAAAACTTTCTAAAAGGCTGTTGCCCTGCATTATCTTGTAGTCCAGGTTTGGCAGGGGCTCAGGTCTGCTTGCGGCGTCTTCATCTACTATTATGCTAAGCCAGAAGCGCAATCGGGCTATGTCTACGGCGCCTTTTTCTATGTCTACGCCGTAAATGTTCTGCTTTACAATTTCTTTTTTAATCTGGGCAGGGCTTTTTGTGTCGCCCAAGGCAGTTCTAAGGGCGTAAAGTTCGGTTAAAATGCCCATCGGGAAGGCTCCGCTTCCAACTGCCGGGTCACAGATTTTTACGCTGCAAAGAGAAGCTAAAAGGGCTGTTTTCTGTTCCGGGGTAAAAGTGCCTGCGTCGCGGGTTTGTACAAAGGTGCGGATTGGCGACGGGGTTTTAGGGGCAGCGCCCCTAGGAGAAGGGGTAGCGGAAGAGGCACGAAGTGCTTCTGTAGCGAGGGGGAGACTTCCCCCTCCTGAATTTTCATTTTCAAGATATGCAATCAGGCTTTCGCGGCACATGTATTCTACGATTTCTTTTGGGGTGTAAAAGGCGCCCTTGTCCTTGTTGTCTTCCAGCAGGTTTTCAAAGATTTTGCCCAGCATTTCCGGGTCAACGCCAAGTTCCGTGTCTTCGCTGTCGCTTTCGTCGATGGTAAAATTGTAGCGGCCAAAAAATTCCAGCAGGGCTTCGATGTGCTCTTTTTTGAACTTTACTTTTTTAGTGTCCAGCGCGTCGCTTTCAAAAAGTCCGCCGTTAAGGTATGGAATGCGGATTTTAGCTCCGTAAATGTTGCAAAGGGCTTCTGGGGCAAGGTCGTTTTTGTCTGTGCGGTCGTTGTTCAGGCTGTCAAAAAATAATGGCTCAAGGGCTTTTTCAAGAAAGTCTTTTTTTATGTCTTCACTGGCGTTTTTGTAAAGGTTTGCGATAAAGTTTTTGTCGCCTTCTCCCCACTGGGCGTTTTGTGGTACGCCAAGCCAGCCTTTTTTCTGCAAAAACTGAAGGAATACCAGGCGCCCCATGAATTTTTTTACGTAATCGCGGACGGCTTTATCATCTTGTCCAAAGGCTTCCTTAAATGCTCCGGCAGCGCGGGCGGTTTTTTCTTCTACGAATTTTCCGCCTTTTTTTACAAAGCGTTTTCCGCTGATGTATTCGACTAAATCTGCGTAGTGTTCGCGGTATTCTTCAAAAAAGGCATTGCTGATTGGTTCTACGCTGAAGGCAGCCAAAAGGTCTGTATTTTTTATTACGGAAAGGCCTTTTAAAGTTTCAAAGCGGTCTGCAACGGTTCGGCAGGAGTGTCCCTGTCCGCAAAGATAGGTGTAGCGGCGGGCGGTGGTGGCGTCTTTTAAGGTGTCGCCCTTGTGAACAAAGCTTATCCGCCATTCTTTTGTGGTGTCTGCAAAGTGAAAAAATATGATTGCGCTGGTGTTGTTCTGCATTAAACGGAGTACGCAGTTTCTGATTGCAACCCGGCTTGTTTTTAGGTGAACGCTGTCTTTTACTTCTACATCTGCAAAGGTGATTGGAAAGCCCCCGCGCACCTGGGAAATTATTTCAAAAGAGTTGATTTGTTTTTTTTCGCTTTCCAAAAGGAGCTGCTCTGGCGTTAATGTTGCATCATTTGCCTTTACAAAAACCGGTTTTATAAGATTTTCAAAAATGGAAAGTTTTCCCGGGTAGTCGCCTTCAAAAAGGGATTTTAATGACTGTGTGTTTTTCTGGTTTGCTGGCATTTTAGTTTTCTCCTTGGGTTGTGGTTTTATCAAGCTGATTTATATATTCTAAAAAATGTTTTTCTACTTGTGAAAGTTTTTCATCTTCTTTTTGTTTATATTTAAAATATTCCTCATGGGCTTTTTCAAGTGCAAGTTTATGAGAAATTTTTCCAGCGATGGGTAAAATTTCGCGTCTTGTCATTTTTAAATAATCGTCAATTGTACTAAGCCAGTCTTTCATATACATCGGCTTTTGGTCTAAAGCCATAACTTCTGCAACATCAAGATAAGCCGAAACAATTTTATTTAATGCATCTAATTCTTTTTCTGAAAGATAATTTTTTGCGATTTCAACATCACTTTTTTTAATTGATTTACCGCTCCATGAAGTTAGCCCCATATTTTGTTTTTCTGAATCTGCCCTTTCATAAATTATTTCTGCCGCTGTATGTTTGTGAGCTGCCCAGTGCATTTTGTTTTGAATCTGCTTAAAAAACAAAAGTGAATCTTCTGATTTTGGATTGTAATCAATACTTGTTGCATAAATGTCTAAGACTTTACGCCAGAAAACTTTTTCACTTGAACGAATGTCCCTGATTCGCTCTAAAAGTTCATCAAAATAATTTCCGCCGCCAAGATTTTTTAAGCGTTCATCATCTAAGGCAAATCCTTTTTGCATATATTCTTTTAAGATTTGCATCGCCCATATTCTAAATTGAGTTCCCCTTAAAGATTTTACCCTATAGCCTACAGAAATTATTACATCAAGGTTGAAATATTCAACTTGGTAAATTTTATTGTCGGCAGCAGTTGTTGCAAAATTTGCAACAACTGAATTTGCTTCTAATTCGCCTTCTTCAAAAATGTTTTTTATATGCCTTGAAATTGTCGATTTATCCCGCTGAAAAAGTTCTGCAATCTGGTCAAGAGAAAGCCACACCGTATCATTATCAAAAGTTGCCTGAATTTTTGTAAGCCCGTCTTGAGTTGTATACATTATTAAACTGGTGTTGTTTTTCTGGTTTGCTGGCATTTTAGTTTTCTCCTTGGTAAGTTCTCCGTATTTTATATCCGGCAATTTTTAAGTATTCCGTCGATTATGCTCGACAAAATACCTGTTATATTACAGACATGTTCGACAATATTAACACAGTCAAGATAACTTCTAAAATTGAATC
>CAVHIX010000196.1:0-3709 GCA_963636135.1 Anaerovoracaceae bacterium | reverse complement strand
GGTATACAATGAAAAAAATTTGTAGTGTTATTTGTGCTAGTTTAGTAGGATTTTCTGCTTTTGCCTATGATATTACCGAAAATATTAAACCTGTTGGTTCAGTAAAAAGCATAACTAAAACTGAATATACAATTTCTTCTAAATTTGGGGATTATTTTAGAACTCCTTCAGTAAAATTTTTGACATATTTTGACGCTGCCGGAAAACAAACTGAATCTTTAGAATTAACTCCACGAGATGCAATTGTAAATAAAATTCAGAATGTTTATGACGCATACGGAAATCTTACAGAAACAGCTGCTTACGATTCAGAAAATGTTTTACTCTGGAAAAGCTCTTCAACTTACGAAGGCTCAAAAAAGAAAGAAACTTCTGAATATGCAAAAGATGGTTCAATGCGAAATAAAATAATTTATTCTTACGATTCAGATTCTACAGATGAAACTTTTTATGATGCAGAAGGCGCAATCGTTCGAAAAGTTGTTTATTATTACAGCGTTTCAGGCCTTTTAGAAAAAGAAATGGATTATTTTGGAGACGGAACTTTAGATTCTGTTACAACATACGAATACGGTGAAGGTGGAAAGATTTTTAAAATCTGTAAAACTTCAGGTGCCGACACAATTTCGGATGTTTTTTATTACACAAAAGACGGACTTTCTGAAGTTGCAACATACGATGGCGAAAATAATCTTTCTGTAAGAAAAATCGTAAAAAATGATTCAAACGGAAATATCATAAAAGTTACAACTTATTCTGTCAGCAATAAATTTGGCAAAACAATGAATGAAATGACAGAAATGGTCGAATTTGCATATCAGTATTAATTTTTAAAATCTATCTTAAAAAATCAGCCGAATTCTTTTTGGAGTTCGGTTTTTTTAATTTAAAGAATTGTGCAAATCTTTCCGATAATTAAAAAGTAGATTTAAATTGAAGAGGTCGCTTTATGAAAACTATTGGAATTAAATTGGCAGATGGCTCTTTTTACTCGATTATGAATGACGGGGAGCCTTGCAAAAAAACTTTGGGCCTTACAACTGTAAAAGATAATCAAACTCGGATTGTGGTAGATTTATATCGTTCAAAAACTTCTTCAATGGAAGATGCTGAATATGTTGACACTTTGCAAATTGACGGTCTTGTGCCAAAACAAAATGGAGAAGCTGACATTTCATTGAATATCGGGCTTGATGAAGATAACGAACTTCACGCGGAATTAAACGACCCTGAAACCGGATTAGACACGACTACAACTGTAACGCTTGTTTCTAGAACTCTAGAAGAACGCCTGGAACCTACGAATTTTGAAATTGTTGGCGATGTTCAGGATACTGTTGAAAAAAAACTTGAAGATGATTCTGCAAAAAATGTTGCTGCTGGGGCTGCCGTTGGGGGTGGACTTTTAGCCGCTGCCGCTTTGTATAAAAAACAGAACGAACAAAAAAATACAGAATCTGAAGAAACAAAAATTGAAGGAATCCCTGAAATTTCTGAGGTAGAAGAACCAAAATTAGAAGAAAATGCAAAAACTGATGAAACTCAAATTGCCGATGACGATTTTTCTTTGCCAGATTTTTCAGAAAATGATGAAAATGCGGATACAATTCAAAGTTCAGATTTTGACGATGGTTTAAATCTTCCGGAATTGGAAAATGATTTTTCTCCAAAAGAAGAAAATAATGCCCAAAATGAAATGAACGCCGATGAAAAAATCGAAGAAACTCAGGATTTTTCAGACTCGGAAAAAACTTCTTCTGTGATTGACGATGCTTTTGCCACTTCTGACGATGATTTTAATCTCCCGGAAATTGAAGAACCTGTTATAAGCGACGATGATTTTTCTAGCGATGAAAAAAGCGACAATTCGTCAGTAAATGAAGACAATTCTCTTTCTGATGACGATTTTTCTTCTCTTGTAAATGATAACACGCCTTCTAACGGAATCAATTTTAACGGTCTTTACGACAAAGAAACGCTCGAGGGCAACACTGAAAGTCTTGAAAATGAAGAAAAAGATGATTCTAACAAAAAGAAAACTAAAGTTTCGGTTATAATTTGCATAATTTGTGCAATAATTTGTTTAATCGCAACGATTTTGATTCTTTTTATTGTGCCTTCAAAATATAATCTTTTAAATAAAAAATCGCAAACTGAAGTTCAGGAAAATGTTTTGCCGGAAGAGCCTTTAACTGTTCAAGATGAAAATGAAAATCCGGTTGAAAATATTGATGAAAATCTAGTTGAAGAAGATAATGGAAATCTTGAATCAGAAGAAATTTCGGAAGTTGAAGCAAAAGAAGATGAAGTTGTAGTCGTTTCTGAACCTGAGCAGATTATTCCGGAAGAGCCTGAAGTTGCAGAAGAAAAGCCACAGGATATTGAATACAAAATTAAATGGGGCGACACTTTGTGGGATATTTCGGACACTTATTATAAAAATCCGTGGAAATACAAAAAAATCGCAAAAGATAATAAAATTAAAAATCCGGATTATATTATTTCTGGCAGAAAAATTGTGATTAAACCTTTGAACGAATAGTTGAATGAAAATAAAAAATCTTTTTTCAATTTTAATTATTTTTTCTTCGGTGTTTTTCTTAAATTGCAAAGAATCTGTAAAAAGTGAAATTTATGACAGCCATTATTTTAAAGGCCTTGAGTTTTTAAAAAATGGCCAGATTTTAGAAGCGAAAAAAAGTTTTAAAATCTGTTTTCAGAAAGGTTCGTATTTTTGTGCGCGAAAAAGTGGCGAAAATCTTACAAAATTGGGTGGCGTTCAAGAACGAGAAGAATTTTGCCAGGAATTTTACGAAAAATTTAAAGATGAAGACGCTGAACTTTTTCTTTTGCGGGAAGAATTTGACAACAAAGAATATTCAAAAATTATTTCGCAGACAAAAAAAATTGATTATTCAGAAAGTTTGAATGAAGCGATTTTTATTCGGCTTTCGTCGTTTGCGCAAAAAAATTATAAAAATCTTGAAAATGAAATTGAACTTTGGTTTTCTTTGCGCTTAGTTTCGGTTTGGCATTACAGATTTTACGAAAATTATTTGCAGAATGAAATTCGTTTTCGCGACAAAAATATTGATTTACAAGAAAATGAAAATTTTGAATTTACAAAAAATCTTTCTCAAAGTTTGCTGAATTTAATTGATTTTCGTATTCATGTTTACAAATCGAGTTTTAAAATTGCGTTTTCAAAAATCCCTTTAATCGAAAAAAAATATTTAAAATATGAATCTGTAATTTCGCATATTGGGCGGGCAAGTTTGTACGGAAGTTCAGATTTTTTGAAAAATGCAGAATATTTTAAAAATCTTGCGCAAAAAAGTTCTTCGCTTGAGTGTAAATTTTATTCTTATTTTTATGCGGGCCGTCTTTGTGAAAAATCCGGGGCAAGTCCGCTTCAGGCGATGAATTATTTTGAAAAAGCCATGGAAAATGCCGCTACTGGAAATCAGTTTGATAACGCGCTTTGGTATTATTTTGATTCCGCGTTGAAAATTTCTACGGAAAGAGCGATTTTTGCGGTAAAAAAATATTTTGAAAATTGGGAAAATCCTGAATATTTTGACGATTTTTTTGAAACTTTGACTCCAGTTTTAATTTCTGAAAAAAAATGGCAGATTTTTGGCGATTTGTATAAAAATCTTGATAAAAAAGCAAGCGATGCCGTAATTTCAAAATTTGCATATTTGTATGC
>CAVHIX010000195.1:0-3714 GCA_963636135.1 Anaerovoracaceae bacterium | reverse complement strand
TCTTTTAAAAATTTTTCGTCAATTTTGGGTTTGTTTTTTGAAAAATACAAAATTTGTTCTAATTCTTCTTTTGTTTGAATTCCCCAAAGCGGCACAACATTTTCAAACTGATTTAAAAATCCGTACGCCAAAGGAATATTTTCTACAACCCCACCGCACAAAGGCTGCATCGCAATAAATCCGACATCATTTTCTTCACAGAGGGTTAAAAGTTCTTGCGTATTTTGCGGGCTAATCATACTAAACGGAAACTGAAGGGTTTCATAAAGTCCAGATTTAACGGCATTCACAGCCAAATCAAAATCTTCCGTAACAAATCCTAAATGTTCAACAATATTAGAATTTTTCAGATTTTGCATAGCTGAATAAATACCATCTGTTCCATGTTTTTCAGGAATAAATGTGTTCGACTCGTACTGAAATAAATCAATATAACTCGTTCTAAAAGATTCCAAACTGAATTGAACACTTTCTAAAAGTTCGGCAGAAGAAGAAACATCAGATTTTGTAGCGATTACAACATTTTTTCGAATATCGTAAACCGCATCCCCCAAAGTTTTTTCTGAACCATTGCATTTTCGCGAAGTGTCAAAAAAATTCACGCCATTATTGTACGCAAATCGAATCAAACCAGAAGCCTCTTCAGAATTTCCGATTTTTTCAAGATTCATCGCCCCCATGGCAATTCGAGAAACCATTAGATTAGATTTTCCAAGTCGAACATATTCCATTTTTTTTACTTAGCGGTCAGTTCTTTCAACCGGCTTGTAGTTTTTGATTGCCTTTTGAATAAAGAAAATCAAATCGTCCAAGTGAACGCGTTCCTGAGCCATTGAATCGCGGAAACGAACCGTTACTGTATTGTAAAGCGGATTTTCTGAACCGTCATCTTTTGTTTTTTGAATTGTGTCATAGTCAACAGTTACGCAGTATGGAGTTCCAACTTCATCCTGGCGGCGATAACGCTTTCCAACTGTACCAGAAACATCAAAATCAGTAACAAAATCTTCTTTTAGATGGTGCTGAATTTCTTTTGCTTTTTCTGCAAGACCGTCTTTTTTCATCAAAGGAAGAACTGCAACTGTAATTGGCGCAAGGCGAGGGTCTAAATGCAAAACTGTTCGGTAATCTTCTTTTCCTTCTTCTGTAGAAACATTCTGTTCTTCGTACGCTTCGCAAAGGAACATCAAGAAATTGCGGTTTAAGCCGGCAGAAGTTTCAACTACATATGGAACATACTTTTTATTTCCATCTTCCTGATCCATATAAGACATATCTTTTTTAGAATAAAGCTGATGCTGAGAAAGGTCAAAATCAGTTCGGCTGTGGATTCCTTCAACTTCTTCAAAACCGATTGGGAAGTTATAAGTAATATCGTAAGCATCTTTTGCATAGTGAGCCAATTTATCGTGGTGATGCCATTTAAGCTGTTTTTCTGGAATGCCATATTTTAAGTAGAATGCCCAGCGTTCTTTTCGCCAGCGTTCAAAAGTTTCGTCTTCTGTTCCTGGTTTACAGAAATATTCCATTTCCATCTGTTCAAATTCACAAGTTCTAAAAATAAAATTCTTAAAAATTATTTCATTACGGAAGGATTTTCCAACTTGAGCAACACCGAACGGAACTTTCATTCTGTTTGACTGAACGATGTTCTTAAAATCTGTAAAGATTCCCTGACAAGTTTCCGGGCGAAGATAAATCAAATGCGAATCATCAGCGATTGGTCCCTGATAAGTTTTGAACATAAGATTGAATTCGCGAACGGCTGTGTATTTTCTGTTTTTACTTCCGCAAGTAGGGCAGTTGATATTTGCATCAATGTAGGCTTTCATTTCGTCGTGAGTCATTGTATCAACTGGTTTTCCAGGATCTTTATCTGGATTTGCAGCAACAAAGTCTTCTATTAATTTATCTGCTCTGTGGCGGGCGTTACATTCCAAGCAGTCAACCATCGGGTCAGAAAAGTGGTCAACATGGCCAGATGCCTTCCAAGTTGTGTGATGCTGGAAAATTGCAGAATCAAGACCAACTACATCATCGTGCAATTGAATCATATAATGCCACCATGCATTTTGAATATTTCTTTTAAAATCTACGCCTAAAGGACCGTAATCCCAAGCACCAGCTTGTCCTCCGTAAATTTCTGAAGCCTGATAAACAAAGCCTCTTCTTTTGCACAAACTGATGATTTTGTCCAATGTACATGCGTGCGTATCTTTAGTATTTGCCATTTAGAACTCCTTTCGACTCTGGCGTGGGCCGTTTTAGTTTTTTCGCCTTTAAAATTCCCGGAATGAAAATTTAAAAGCGATTTTCAAATTATATCTAAAAGATGAGATAAATACAAATACAATTTAAACACTACCTTCCTACCCCAACGCCACATCCAAAATCATCATTAAAATAAATCCGATTGCAAAACCGATTGTTCCCAAATTTGAATGGGGCTTTTCAGATGCTTCTGGGATTAATTCTTCTACGACAACATAAAGCATTGCCCCGGCGGCAAACGATAAAAGATATGGCAAAATCGGGACTATCAAATTTTTTAAAACGATTGTTAATAAAGCGGCAATTGGTTCCACAATTCCGGATAAAACGCCGAACAAAAAAGATTTATTTTTCCCGTCCCCATTTCCGGCTAACGACATTGAAATAATCGCCCCTTCTGGGAAATTCTGAATCGCAATTCCAAGAGAAAGGGCCGTTGCAGCCGCAAAAGTTACATTTTCACTCAAAAGAGCGGCAAATACAACGCCAACCGCCATTCCTTCAGGAATATTGTGGAGCGTTACTGCCAAAAACATCATCGTGCTCTGCTTTAATTTCGATTTTAGGCCTTCAGGATTTGTTGAATCAACATGCAAGTGCGGAATTAAAATATCAAGCAAAAATAAAAACACAAATCCCAAAGAAAGTCCAACTGCCGCCGGAATAAATGCAAATTTTCCTAAAAACGAAGAACTTTCAATTGCAGGAATTACTAGCGACCAAACAGAAGCTGAAACCATCACCCCGGAAGCGAATCCCAACAAAAATTTTTGAACTTTTTTATTCAGATTCTTCTTCAAAAAATATACGCAGGCTGAACCTAATGTTGTTCCTAAAAAAGGAATTAAAATTCCGTAAAAAACATTCATAAAAATAAAAAATGGGTTGCCCAAAAGAAAAGACATTTCAAGCAACCCGATGAGATTATATTGTACCCTAAATTATTTAACAGCAGATTTTGCCCAATCCGCACATTTTTGAATATCTTCTGCTTCTGGAGTAAGATGAACAATCAAACTTTCAGCAACCAAGACTCCACCCTTTGTTTTTACGCGATCTTCCCAATCACGAATCCACTGACCGTCGCCCCAATCATAAGAACCGAATAAGGCAATTTTTTTACCAGAAATAGAACCTTCAATTTTTCCAAAAAATTCTTCCACAGAATCTTCAAGAACTTCATCGCCCATTGCAGGACTTCCAAGTAAAAGAACATCGCTTGACAAAACTTCATCCGCATTTGCACTGTCTGCCGTTCCAAAAACAACATCATTCGTTACAGAAAGAACAGAATCTTTTATAGCATTTGCCATCGCTTCTGTGTTTCCCGTTGTACTTGCATAAATAATTGCAACTTTCATAAATACTCCTATAAAAAATCAATGAGGAAATATCAATTTCCGATTTGACTTTTTAAGCACATTCGCAATGCAATGAGAATGT
>CAVHIX010000194.1:1832-3742 GCA_963636135.1 Anaerovoracaceae bacterium | reverse complement strand
CAAAATCGATTTCATTTAAAATAACCATATCTTTTCGGTCGGAAAGTTTATTTTCAATCAGGTAATCTAAAAAAATCTGCTCCTGAATTTTATAGGTTTCACTTTGAATATCTTCTTTTTTAGGCTGATTTTTCTGAATGATTTTTAAAAACGGTTTTAAAGGTGAAAGTTCATCTTTTAAATCCATTACATTTTCTTTTTGGACGCTAAAAAATTGTTCAATATTCGCCATCATTTTTTGCGGAAAAGACAAATACAACAAATTTTCACTATTTTGTAAAAAATCCTGTGAAATAGAAGAAATTAAACTTTCAAATGCCATAAAACCCATCCGTTATTTTATTTTTTATAGGCCGCCTGAATTGCTTCTGCAAATAATTTATTCTGATCGCTTCTTGTTGGAACAGAAAACTGAGGCTTCCCATCTTCATCTGAAATTCTAAAAATATGATTTGAAGAAATTTTATACGCCGGACTGTCAGGATTATTAATCCACCAATCCAAAACTGAAATAAAACAAAGCGTATATTTTAAAAGATTTGCGTTATTCGCATTCGTGTTCGGGCCAACATTTTTTGCCCCCAAAAGAACATCGAGTCGTTTTGAAATCTCATTTTGAATGTCAAATTTGTAATGTTCCCACGGATTTGAAATTCCATTTACAACACCATGCGTTTTTGCCTGAGCGTCACATTCATTTATAATTCTCGTTAAATATTTTCGCGCAAAATCAGTTCGCTTGTACAAAGGTTTTAATTTTGTTTCATTTTGAGGCGTTTCCAAAACTAACTTTTGAAATTTAAAATTCGGTAAGAAACTGTAATAAGTCTGCCACAAAATACGATTTGTAAGTTTTTTTCCAAAATTAGAATCTTCAAAATCATTTTGGGTATAAATCTGATTTACAAGTTCGTTTAAAGGCTCGCAATAAAGTTTTTCAAATTCAGTTTCGCGGTAATTTGCCCAATCGTCGCGCACCAAAACAATGGAATCTTCAATATCTTTTGAAAGACTTTTATCGATTGCATCTTCCACGAATTTAATATTTCGGCACCCCCTAAAACAATCTTCCACAATTCGCATTAAAACGACTGTAATTTGCATTGGATTATCCGAAGACAAAACATTAAATCCGTCTGAAAAGTTATACAACGGCTGAAAATATGGATACATATCCGGGAAACTTTCCAAACTCAAAAATCCAGCCTGTGGGAAAAGTTTATCCAAAAGCGAAAGACCCGTATTTACAATTTCATCTTTTGCGCCTTTTACTTCTATAACTTTTTTTGAAACTTTTTCTTCAACTTTAATTTCTTCTTTTGGTTTTTCCGGAAGAAGCAAATCGTATTTATGAAGACCAACAAATTTTAAAATATCAGAAACTTTTACCTTAAAAAATTCCGGGTATGTAATAAATTCGTCGGAACACATTCGCATCAAAAGCGGATAAAGTCGTTTTATAATTTCATTTTGAATAAAAAGCCATTCTGTAATCGATTCTTTTGCAAGAATTGAAAGTTTTTCCTGCGGTGCGTCCGGATATTGTGCTTCATCGGCGTAAACATCTTTTATCAATTTTGGAATTTTTGTTTCGCCATAATAATAAACCTGAACTAGTGGTTTATAAATCTGACGAACAAAATTTATTAAATCAGTTACAACATACGGTTTTGGAAGATCGAGCAAATCCACATGGGCAAGTTTTATTCCCTGCATCGTCCAGCCGGCAACCTGTCGCAAAAATTTAAATTTTACTTCGTTTCCGTTTACGATTTTCGTTTTATAAGATGATGGCGCAATCTGAATTAAAGTTTTTATATCCGTAATAAATTTTTCCATATTTTCGATATGTTTTCTTAGCGTTACGGTTACAAATTCAGAAATAACCTGTTCTTCACCATTTTTTTGAA
>CAVHIX010000194.1:0-1704 GCA_963636135.1 Anaerovoracaceae bacterium | reverse complement strand
ACTTTTTTACAAAATTAAAAAATCCGTAATTCGGCTTAATCGCATATTCAGAAGACATCATCAATTTATTAAGCCGAGTATTAAATTTTGGAGTGATTTCTGGAAGTTCTTCGCGATTGTGTTTTCGCGTTTTTACAACATTTTGCGTTGAAGTAGGATTATTTTGACTTGAAGATGAGCCCGAAGAAGAATTTCGGATAATTCGCCCGGTATTTGCGGGTGCCTTTTTTGTATTAATCTGATTATTTGACCGTTCGTACATAACTTCGCCACCAAGAATTTTAGTCATCGCTTTTGCTTCTTCAGGAGCAATATTTCCAATTGCTTTACGGGTTTTGTCTAAAGTTCCGGGAGCCCAATCGGCAGTCTTCGGCCTATTTTCATCTTCCATAATTTATTCCTACTTTAAGCAGATTTATTCTATTTTAAACCATACTTACGATCGGAGCAAATTCTTTTTTACAAATCCGCAAGAATTTACTTGAATCTTTGTTTCGTCTTTACTGATTATATAGCCTTCAAATTTTCCATAAATTAAATCGTACTGATTTTTTGCAAAAATAAAATTCGTTGAGTGCGTTTCCCGAGATTTTGGAACAAAAACCAAATCGACCATATTTTCCGTATCCTGAATTACCCAATTTTCGTTAATTCCAAACGAATGAGAAATCACAACTGAAGGCAAAAGCGTAACTTCATCGTCAACAAACAAAAAATTGTCATTATATTTATCAGAATCTAAAGCGTCGTAATCGTAATTTGCAAAATGAAACATAATTTTATTCGTTTTATTTTCAAAAACAGAAAAAGCCGTTTCCGCAGTCGTTCTAAACGAAGAATAAACCCGATTCAACATTAAAAGACCCAATGCCGGATTTTCTTCAACCCAATCTAAATCTTTTTTATTTTTTTCAATTTTTAATCCGCCAGTTCCAAAAAAAGGCACAAACCACGAAGCAGAACATCGTCTTTCTGTAGGCGCCGGGCTCACACTCAAAATCTGATGCTGATTTTTTTGATTATAATCGGCGTGAACAACACATTTTGCACTCGGCCGAACATTATCCCCAAAAACGCAAAAATTTAACGAAATTCGATTTAATTTTTCACTCCAGAAAATTTTTATAAATCGGGATTTTCTGTAACTTGCACAAACCGCTTCAACGACATTTTTTGGCACAAAACGACGACGCGGCCCCAAAATCGTATGATAAGAAAATTTTTGATCAGTTTTTTTATTCCAGAAAACGACTTCAGCAAGCCCCAAAAACCGAAGATTGCAAAAATCTACCAAACCAACATATTCATCTAAGTTAAATGCAAAAGAAACCGAACTTTTTATTCGAGTATTTGTAATAAAAGAAGGAAGCGGAAATCCTGTAAACGGTGCGTGAACCCCAGAAATATCAATTTTTTTTGGCGTAGAATTAAAAATCCCAAAATTGATTTTATTATGATTTATAATTTTCTTTGGAGTCTTACCAATTTCTTTAAAAAACATACCAAGCACAGAGTATAACACTTTTTTTAAATTTTTTGTACAGATTTTTTTTGAAAATTTAAAAATGCCCCTTTTTTTTATTTTGGGCGCAAATCTCATTCGCTAAAAAAAGCCTTCCGTAGCCCGCCAGAGGCTCGGTCTCCACTTTGTTCCGCCTTTTTGCTTCGCAAAAACTACTCCACGCTTTGGCGCAGTCCCATTTT
>CAVHIX010000193.1:0-3749 GCA_963636135.1 Anaerovoracaceae bacterium | reverse complement strand
CCGTCGCACATTCAAAAGAAATCATCAGTGGGGCAGAAAAATTGACTGAGTACGGGGCAAAAAGATTTTTTAAAAGATTATTAATAACAAAAATCATTGTGCTTTGCATTAAAACGATTACCAAAACTGAACTTACAATCATTAAAATCGTCATTACAATAGTAGAAAGATTTTTATTTTGTGCAGTTCTTTTGAAAATCTTATTTTTTAAAATCGCAAGTAAAATTAAAACGATTAAAACTGGAATTACAATCGTACAGAATTCTAAAACTACAGAATAAAGGCGCGGCATAATGTTGATGTGATTATTATTTTTTGCCTGTAAATTTTTATTCGCGATTAAACCTACAACCTGAAGTAAGAAAAGATAAGTTTTTACTAAAAAAAGCGGAATGTAACAGAAAAATCCAATTTTAATTTTTACACAAATTGCTAAAAACACTGGAAGAAGAATAAAAAATCCGTCTGAAAAATCTGTGTTAAAATCTGTCATTATGCAAAGGGCCTGATAAATAATCATTAATGCCACAGAAATTCTTGTAATATATTTTAATTGTTTTTTTGAAAAATCTGGAATTGTGTTTTGTAAATCGTTCATAGTAAAAATAATATAGTAAAATTTGATTTAAATGCAATAATCGTATCCATTAAATTCGCGATTTTTTTCGGCAAGCTGTTCGAGCGTAATTGAATCTACAAAATCGTTTATAACTTTTTCAAAATCTTTCCAAAAATAATCGTTTCCAATGCTTGAAAAAGAGTTCGATTCCGACCGTGGGGAAAGAGGGCCTTCCATAGCGCGTAAAATTTCGCCAATTGTATAATTTTTTGCCGGCCTTGAAAGTTTGTAGCCGCCGTTATTTCCGCGTAATCCCGTTACAAGATTTGATTTTCCAAGCTGAATTAAAATTTGTTCAAGATATTTTACAGAAAGATTTCTTCGGTGCGAAAGAAGTTTTAGCGGAATGTATTTTTCATCCTGATTTTCAGCTAAATCTGTCATAATTAAAAGTGCGTATTGACCTTTTGTAGAAATTTTTAACATAAAAACCTCAAGATTTAATATATTGAATTTTACCTATCAAGTAAATGGGTAATAAAATTTATAAAAATTTTCCAAACCTTGCCGATTATGAATATTTTTTTAATTTTTTTTTGCGTTTTTAAAAGAATATCATAAAATTATTCTAAAGGTAAAAAAATGAAAAAGTTTACAAATATTCTTATCGTGCTTGCAACTGCTTTAGTTGCTTTATTCTTTGGTTGTGCAAACCAGTTTGATTCAGAAAATAGTTATACTAATTCAGAATATGGAACCATTAGAGTTTCTAAGAATTCTAATTCTGCAAGTGCTCGTGTATATTCTTATTCTGATTTTAAAAATGCAAAAATTGAAGTTACAGGTTATGGAATTGAAAATGCGATTACAAATTCCGCAAGTATTTCTTCAGATGGGTCCGGTTCGCTTACAGTTGAAAATGTCCCTGTCGGAAATAACAGAATTATTACAGTTTGGGCTCAGGATTCTGATAACCAGAAATTAGGCTCTTCTGTAGTTCGAAAACTTCAGAATGTTACAACGGGCGACAATTCAGTTGTTGTAAATGCTTCTTCTACTGCTTTGGCAAATGTTTTTGTTTCTTTGCTTGATTCAGGAACTAAAATCTCTGACATTTCAAGTAGCGATGTTTCAAAAATTGAGAATGCAATTGATTCTTCAAAAAACTGGGCATTAATCGATTCAGAACAGATTGCAAAAGACTATAAAAGTTCTTCTTTAAAATCTAGTTCTTCTTATGTATTAAAAACTGCTACTGCAACTTTTACAAATAATTATTCAGATGGAATTACAGTTCAGGTTGGAGACCCTGTTTCTTCAATTTTGAGCAATTTTACAGCTTCTAACGGAAAGATTTCAGACATTGCTCCAGGAACTTGGCCGGTTTACGTAACAACAAGCGAAGGCACTACAAAAACTTTTGTGGAATTTTCTGCTGATGAAACAAAAAATTTAGGTACATTCGGTAAAAAAGCTGAAATTACGGATAAAATTATTGTTCATGCAAAAGATTACACTCATATTTGGGCTTGGAACTCAAGTAACACTTCTGAAAATTATACTGGCGGAACTTGGCCTGGAACTAAAATGACTGATTCTGATGGCGATGGTTGGTATGATTTTACCATTGAAAAGACTTCTTCAATGGTGATTTTTAGTAATAGTGGAAGTAATCAAACTTCTGATCTTTCTCGTGAAGCTGGCGAATGGTGGTACAAAAACGGCGAATGGCTTTCTTCAAATCCAGATGATTCTGAAAATCCTATTTTGCTTTCTTTTGATTGCAACGCTTCTGGAACAATTACTGGAAAAACTACATTTACAATTTCTGCAAGCGACAATTTGTCTTTAGGTTCAGCAGTTCTTTACCTTGATGATGCAGTTTTGACAAAAGTTTCTATGAATGGAACTAGCCAAACAGTTTCTTATATTTGGGATACAACTTTAATTTCTAACGGAAAACATACAATTTCTTGTGTCGTTCAGGATGCTGCTGGAAACGCTTCTGCTTCAAAAGAAATTTCTGTAAAAACTCAAAATGAAAATGTTGCACCAGTTGCAGTAATCAGCGGAAGTTCAAAAGTTGTAACTAGTGCAGAAAAAACTTATTCTGCCGTTTCTTCTTATGACCCTAACGGAACAATTGCTTCTTATAAATGGAGCGTAACAGGGGCTTCAATTTCGGGCTCTTCAACAGATTCTACTGTAAAAATTAAATTTGGTTCTTCAGAAGGAAGTGCAACAATCACTTTGGTTGTAACTGATAATGAAGGAAAAGATTCTGATTCAGTTACAAAGAAAGTTACAATTTCTTCAAAAACTGAATCAACTGATTTCCGCGATGAAACAATTTACTTCTTGATGACAACTCGTTTCTATGATGGAGATGAAAGCAATAACGAATACTGCTGGGATGAAGGCGGTGAATATCTTAAATTTGGTGATGATGCAAAAGATTGTGCTTGGCGAGGAGATTTTAAAGGTCTTGCAGAAAAACTTGACTATATTAAGGCCCTTGGCTTTAGTGCAATTTGGATTACACCAGTTGTTCAGAATGCAAGTGGAATCGACTATCACGGATACCATGCTTATAACTTTAAAAAGGTTGATCCTCGTTATGAATCAGACGGATTTGGTTACCAGAAGTTGATTGATGCTTGTCATGAAAAAGGAATTAAAGTAATTCAGGATATTGTATTGAATCATACTGGAAACTTTGGTGAAGAAAATCTTTTCCATATGTTTGATAAAGAAACAACTCCTTATGTAAATAAAGATGTTGCAACTACAACAAGCATCCCTCGAAGTCCATTTATGAAAGTTGCTTCTGATTCTTATGGAACTTCAAGACTTTCTGCAGGCCTTTCTATGGCTGGTGGTTCTGATTATGATAGTGCAATTGGTTCTGTTCAGTATGCTGCACGAATCAATGCAATGAAAGAAGATTCTATTGATACAGATTTGATTTATCATCATGCTAAACAAATTGATTGGAATAGCGAATTGTGTCAGTTAGGTCAGATGGCTGGTGACTGTGTTGACTTAAATACTGAAAATCCGACTGTATTCAATTATCTTGTTGATGCATATAATCAGTACATTGATATGGGCGTTGATGCCTTCCGAATTGATACTGTAAAACATATTAGCCGTTATACATTCAATAATGCATTTATTCCTGCATTTAAAG
>CAVHIX010000192.1:0-3827 GCA_963636135.1 Anaerovoracaceae bacterium | reverse complement strand
AAAATCTATCATGAATTTATAAATTTTTACGGATTAAAAGACTTTACCCTTCGTCAAGTTGACTACTATCTTTGGCAACTCGGGAAAAAATATTTCAAATAAATAAGTGTTTTGCTTTATTTACAGATAAATTTTTGGGATTTGGCTCTCTTATTTTTAAGAGAGTAAAAATAAAAATCATAATAAGGAGTAAATTTATGATGAAACTAAAAAAAATTTGGTTGGCAGTTCTTGCCATTTCTTTACTTTTATTCGGCTTTGTTGCATGTTCTAATGGTTCGGATTCATCAAGCGATGGCGATGAAACAATTACTGAAAATACAGATGACTCTAATCCAACAGATTCTGACGGAAGTGATTCTGATTCAACAAAAACTGATGGTGAAAATCCTGACACAACGGATTCTGACAGTGGTAATACTGATTCAACAGGCACTGATGGAGAGAATCCTGATTCCAGTGATACAAGTGGTACATCTGGTGATTCTGGAAGTAGTTCTTCTACACAAACTTCAAGTGGTTCAGATAAAAGTGATGATACAAACAATCAGTACTTTAAAAATTTAACCGTAACCTACGATAAAACCAAGGATGCTATAACAGGGAATTTAGAATTTATTAAAAATATTTATCCAGAAAATAATTATATTGGTATTGCACTCGAACGGAATGACGGTATAACTAATAATTTTTCTATGCCAACTAAACCTAGTGGACGCTCTCAAGACGCTGGTGATGCTACTGTAACAATGTCCGATTACAGGGATTACTTTACAATTAACAATGCTAAAGTTTTAAATTATTCTCGCGAATGGACATTTTTAGACGGAGATATTATTAAAGTTCATGTAAAAGTTTATGACAGAGTAACTTCAAGCGGAGCAAATGTTTTGGAAGAAATTTATTCCACTATTACAATAAATAAGGATAGATACACCGTTACATTGAATTCAAATGGAGGAAAATTTGAGACTTCTGATGGCACAACAAGCGAAACTTCAACTTTTGAAGCAATATCCAATGAATCAAAAACCATATCTGAACAATATTATAGTATGAGCCGTGAAGGTTATACTTTTGAAGGTTGGGCAAAAACAAAGGATGCAACAGAAAGTGAATATATTGATGGAAAAATAGCAACAAAAGAAGATGTAACTTTGTACGCAGTTTGGGCAAAAATAGCGGTTAAAAAAACTTATATAGCAGTAGATGGAAGCCTTTCTATATTTACTGCAAGCAACAAGACTTTTGACACAAGTAAAGTAAAAGTGATGGCAGAGTACACTGATCTTTCCGAAAAAGATGTTACAAGTGAATATAATTTGAGTTATAGTATCTCAGATGATGAAAACGAAGAAATTTGTGCAGATCTTTCAAATGGCTACAATATCTATGCTTTATATGATTCAAGTGAAAATCCATCAGTTTCACCTGTAGATATTACCAGTGATAACCTTAATGAACTTGAAAATGATGAAAGCTATAAAATCTATACGCCAATAATTACAATTTATGATTCAAACGCAGACGAAGATGCTGATGTAAGTAATGTATTAATGTGTACGCAGACTGTAAGCGTTGTAGTATACAAGGCAAACTAATAGTAAGAACTAAAAGCAAAAATTATAAAAACGGTAGTTCCAGTGTAAAAGCAGGAGCTACCGTTTTTTTTGTAAAAAATACTCTTGACCTAAAGGCAACTTCATAGCATAACATAAAAATACCACAGGAGTTACTTTATAAAAAAATCATTTTTAGCAATTTCGTTTTTTATTTTGACGGCGACGGACTTTTGGGGAATTGCTGGAAAAACTTGGTGGCGGAACACGGGATTATAAACTTGTGGAAGTGAAATAAATTGCGTTATTCTATGGAGCAAAGAAGGCTTTTTGTGCTAATCTTTTGTTATGAATCAATCTGCTTTTATAAAAACACCGCTTAAAATCCAAATTCCGCTTGCTCTTGTCTTTGCCGTTTTGAATATGGCTTTGCACTTTTTGAACAATTTTAATCCCATTCCGCTTTACGCTGACACTCTTTTTACAGTGTCGGCGGCGTTTTTGGGGCTTACATCGGGGCTTATCTGTGCGGTGCTTTCGCATGTACTTTTTTTGATTGTAAATCATCTTGAGGCGGTAACGCTTTTTTGGATGATTTGCAGTATTTCCCTTGTTTTTATAATTCGCATTTACCTTAAAAAACGAAAAGTCATTGAAGCTGTAGACATTATTCTTTTGATTTTCCTTGTTGCCTTAATTTTAAGTTTTGAAGGTGCCATTATTTTTATGTTTTTAAACGCCCTTGCGCATTATAAGGAAGATTCGCAAATCCGTTTTATGTACACTTTTTTAAGTTCGTCGAACATTCCGACTTTTGTTTCCGCCCTGCTTCCACGCATTCCTGTGAATATTTTGGATAAAGGCATTTGCGTGCCGCTTGGGTATTTGTGCTACAAGGGTGTTGGGAAAATCCCACTTGTGTCATGTTGAACTCGTTAGCCTTCGGCGGCTTCGCACAGCATCTCATACCGTCATCACTAACTTTACCTGCGTGCCAGTTTCGCTGTCGCTTCTAATTTCAAGTTTTGCTCCCAGAATTTCTGCCCGGCTTTTCATTCCGCGAAGTCCTAAGTGAGTGCTTTCGTTTAAGATTGACTTTTCTGTAGCGTTTTCCAAATCGTTATAGGCGTTTGCAATTTCTTCTCTGTTTGTAAATCCTTTCCCGTCGTCGCTTATCAAAAACAAAAGTGCGGTTCCGTCGTTTTCTTCGCGTACAATTACGCTTACCTCTTCCGCCTCTGAATGTTTTAGAGCGTTGTTCACACTTTCCTGCACAATTCTAAAAATGTGTAGTTTTTGTTCCGCATTCAGTTTAAAAAAAAGTGAGGAAGGCTCTGCATGGAATTTTACAAGGATTTCGCCTGCCTCGCTTGTGTTTTCGCAGAATTCGGAAAGCAACTGAACAAAATTTGCATTTGCAATTTCTGCGGGAGTAAGATTTCTTATGATGTGCCGGATATTTCTAAGATTCTGTTCTTCAATCTTTTGTATTTTTAAAAGAATATTTCTCTGTTCATCGTTTAATTCAGCGGAATTTTCAAGTTTTCGCACAAAAAGCAGTGCCGTTCGTATATCCTGCGTTACGGTGTCGTGAAGGTCCGTGCTGATTCGCTTGCGTTCGTTTTCCTGAACACGAGTAATTGTTTCGGTTACAAGTTTTTCTTTTTTGTTTTGTTCTTCAAGGGCCTTTCGTTTTTCTCGGCTTTTTAAATAAAACAAAAGAAAAATCACAAAACCGATGCTCAAAACGGAAATAATGGAAAGAAGTTCTATAAATTGGATTACCGCAATGCTGGATTCTGCACCGTTAAAGTTCATTCTTCTATTTTTTCAAAATTAAGAAAGTTTTTCAATTAGGCGAGTTTTGGAGCGGATTTACGAAAACAGGTCATCACACTTTCCCATTAAAATTCTATTAAAAAATAACCAAAGTCTTTGAAAATATTTTAATAGAAATGTGGTAATAGGAAAAGGCTTTTTTATCAAGTTTTTTATCAATTCAAACTTTAATACAAAGCCTTGATTCTGTAAGTGTATGAATATCACGAAAAAAAACAGTGAGTAAACTCACGAAAATTTACAAAGTTGCATAACTACAAAAGAGAAGAAATTAGTCGTACAATAAAAACCAAATAAATATTAAAAGCACTTGACAAAGACAAAGGAGACAACACACTTGTTCAGTTCAGTTCAGTTCAGTTCAGTTCAGTTCAGTTCAGTTCAGTTCAGTTCAGTTCAGTTCAGTTCAGTTCAGCGATAAATCTCTCT
>CAVHIX010000191.1:0-3858 GCA_963636135.1 Anaerovoracaceae bacterium | reverse complement strand
GATTTTCAGGAACTTTAGCAAAAGTCGTTTTAATCTGGTTTGTTTCGTTATTTTTTAAATCTATTAAAGTTTACGATATTTTCACTTTTTCATTTTTGTTCGAATTAATTATTAATACAATTTTAACGCCGATAATGTTTAAATTTTTGAATTCATTTTTTAGAATTTTAAGTATTGAATCGGAGGAAATATAATGGCTTTTTACGATAAAAGCAAAAATGAACTGGACAAGAATTTTAAAATTTTAGTCATTTTATTATTGATTATATTTCTTTTTATTATATATATTTATAAACTTTTTTCGCTTCAGGTTGTAAACGGAAATAATTATCGAAGTCAGTCAAAAACGATTTCAAGTCTTGTAAATACGATTCCTGCTGACCGTGGTGAAATTTTTGACAGAAACGCGACTCTTCCGATGGTAATTAATTCTGATTCGTTTGCGATTGAAGTAACTCCTGGGGAAATTCCGCGCGGGCATTACGATACTGTTGCTACAAAACTTGCAACTTTTTTAGGCATTTCAAAGTTTGAAATCGATAAAAAAATTCCTGAAAATATGCGGACTTCTTATTCTTCAATTCAGATTAAAACGAATGTTCCGTTTGAAATTATTTCAAATATTGCAGAAAATAAAACTGATTTACCGGGCGTTACTTGGGTTTCAAAACCGATTCGAAATTATGTTGAACAAGGCTCAATTTCGCATGTTGTCGGTTATGTTGGCGATATTACACAGGATGAATTAAATCGTTTGTATAATAAAGGTTATACAAAAAATAGCGTAATCGGAAAAACTGGAATTGAAAATCAGTACGATAGTCTTTTGCAGGGAAAGCCGGGCAGGGAAAGCAAAACTGTTGATGTTCGTGGGCGAGTAGTTTCTGACACTCCGATTGTAGAACCTCCTGAAATGGGAAAAAATTTAGTTTTAACGATTGATTCGACGATTCAAAAACTTGCAGAAAAAACGCTTGGAAACAGGGTAGGCGCAGTTGTTGTGTTAAAACCGTCAAATGGTGAAGTTTTGGCAATGGTTTCTTATCCTTATTTTGATCCAAATATTTTTAACACTGAACAAGCGGGTGAATATTTGCAAAAACTTTCTTCCGATGAACAGGGGCGACCTTTAATTAATCGTGCGGTAAATGCGGTTTATCCTCCAGCTTCGACTTTTAAAATCGTAATGTCAACAGCGATGCTTCAAGAAAATGCTTTTCCATCTAATAAAAAAATTGAATGTAAAGGGCGAATGGTTTACGGAAATCGTGTTTTCCACTGCCATATCAGAACTCCAGGACATGGGTATCTTGATATGAAAAATGGATTTGCTCAATCCTGCGATATTTATTACTGGGTTGTTGGCCGCGATTATCTTGGAATCAGCAAAATTGCAGAATACGCTAAAGAATTTGGATTTGGTCAGAGTGCACAAATAGATTTACCTAGTCAGCAAGTAGGATTTGTTCCGACTGCCGAATGGAAAGAACGCCGGTTCCACGAAAAATGGCTTGGCGGGGATACAATGTCAGCTTCAATCGGGCAAGGGTATTTGCTTGCAACTCCTCTTCAACTTGCAGATATGGTTTGCATGGTTACAAATGAAGGAACTGTTTATAAACCTCATCTTTTAAAAGAAGTTCGAGATCCGGTTACAAATCAGGTTATTTCTGAAACAAAACGGGAAATTTTATTAAAATCAGAAATCGACAAATCTGTCTGGAAAGAAATGAAAGAAACTATGCGCTATATGATTACAGACGGAACTGCCCAATATCCAATGAATAATAAAATTGTAAAAATCGCCGGAAAAACTGGAACCGCGGAAGTTGCCCCTTACAAAACAAGTTGGCATTCGTGGATGGTCGCTTACGCTCCGTATGATGCTCCAATTGAAGATCAGGTTGTAGTAGCAACGATTGTTGAAGCGTGTAACCCGTGGGAATGGTGGGCCCCTTACGCAACAAATATTATTATGCAGGGAATTTTTGCAAATCAGACTTACGAAGAAGCGGTAAAAGAATTGGGCTTTAATTATTTGATTAAAAACAGAAGTAGACAGGAATAAAAAATGGAAGGATTGGCAAAACGGATTTTCGAAGTTTTTGATTATGTTTTATTGGTTTGTGTTTTAATTCTTGTAAGTTTAGGAATTTCGTTTATTTATTCTTCCGGAGTTGATTCCGACGGAATTTTAGTTACAAATGAATATATAAAACAGATTATTTGGGCTTCGATAGGCTTAGTTTTTTTAATCTTTTTTGCGTTTATCGATTATAAAAAATTTGAAAAATATATTGGCTGGATTTATTTAGGATTAGTTTTAGTTTTAATTTATACAAAATTTTTCGGTCGCTATGTAAATGGTGCCCGAAGTTGGATTGGTTTAGGCGAATTTGGAATTCAGCCTTCTGAATTTGGAAAAATTATTTACATTTTAATGTTGGCTCATTATCTTGCAATTTCAGAAAATGAACAGCCTTTCAAACGATTTGTAATTGCAACCGGAATTTTTGTGATTGTTTTTGGCCTGATTTTATTGCAACCAGATTTAGGAACGGCGAGTGCCTATATTCCAATGTATTTTTTAATGTGCTTTTTAGCTGGTGTAAAACCAAAGTACTTAGGTTATATTTTTCTAATTGGATTTTTTTCAATTTTGTTTACAGTTCTTCCGGTTTGGAATACTTATATTGCTAAAAACAGATTTTTTGCAATTAACGCTTTGTCAAATGCTAAAATTAAGCTGATTATGATTTTTGCAACTTCGATGATTACGCTAATCGGTATTGTTTTTAGACGATATTTTCACGGTCCAAAATACTTTTTCTGGATTAGTTACGGATTTTCAATTATTGCGATTTCACTTGCGTTTTCATTTGCAACTTCTAAAGTTTTAAAAGAATATCAAATTCAGCGATTGATAGTTTTCCTTGATCCTTCGATTGACCCGCGCGGTTATGGATGGAATATTATTCAGTCTAAAATTGCAATTGGTTCTGGGGGCGTGTTTGGACGTTCATTTTTAAACGGAACTCAAAGTCATTATCGATTTTTGCCAGAGCAATCTACGGATTTTATTTTCAGCATTTATTCAGAAGAAATGGGGTTTGCCGGCGGTATGCTAGTTTTTCTCCTGTATTTTATAATAATGGTTAGAATTCTGTCTATCATAAAGCACACAGCGAATAAATTTGGACTTTATATTGCAGCAGGCATTCTTGCGATGTTTATGATTCACTTTTTTATTAATATTGGAATGGTAATGGGAATTATGCCTATTACAGGAATTCCGCTTTTATTTATGTCCTATGGAGGCTCATCTCTTTTAATGGCGATGACAAGTATAGGAATTTTAATGAGTATTAAATACAGAAAATTTAACTTTTCTTAAGGTGTCTAAAATTTTATACAGTTTTTAATTATTGTTAGTGTAATTTTTTATACATCTTAAGAATAAAAAGCATTTATTTTTAAGATAATTTATCTTTTGATTGGGTGTGTTATTTTAGGATTCGGCGTTTACATTGAAGTTTTAGCTGATAATGTCTATAATATAGGTTCTGTAAACCAAAATACTTATAGGAAAAAATATTAAAATCTTTCCCTATTTTTTATGCCAATTTTGATAAAATCTGCCGAATGAATTCGCTTTTTTCTTTTAATGAAACTTTTCCTGTGATTAGTTTTATCGTGTTTGCTTTTGTGGCATCGAGTTTTATCAGCGTTGGGAATTCTGAAACTAATTTTAAGAATTTATCAAGATTAATATCTGATGTTTTATAGAATTCGATTAATGCTTCGCCTTTATGTTCCTTGATTGAAGAAATGTTTAATTTTTTACATAAAATTCTAATT
>CAVHIX010000190.1:0-3972 GCA_963636135.1 Anaerovoracaceae bacterium | reverse complement strand
TGGAATCTCATGGTACAGATAATAAAGCAAACAGAAGTGATATTGTTTCTACAAAAACTGAAGATTCAGTTTACATCAATGATGAAAATTTACCGGCATTATATTTAGAGGGCCTTACTCGCGATGACACTGATGAAACAAAAATTAAACATACTAGCATTGAGGGTAATAAAAATATTCGTGTTGGCGGATTGGTAAAAATTGGTGGTGTTTATGTATTAATCAAATCTGTAGATTATGTCACCGGAACTGTTACATTAGCTGAATCAAGTAGTGCAAGTAACACAACTGCTGAGTTCATTTATGCAATGGTAATTGATCATTCAGGTGAAAGCGAAAATACTAAAGACGGCACAATTAAAAACGATGATGGCGACGGAATGGTTGAATCTTATACTAAGAGCGGATCAAACTACACTTGGGATGCTGCAATCGATTCTACAAATATTCCGGATGGACCAATCGAAATTCATGTTGTTGCATTCGATAATGCTGATAACTCAAGCCATGGATGGACAAAAACTTCTGTAAGCAACAATGCTCCTCGAATTGCCCGTGTAAAACTTGCAACAGATTTAAGCGGAAACGGCAGCTTTGAAGATAGCGAATCACAGGTATTTACATATCTTGACACTGATACAACAGTTTGGTCAGAAACAACAAAATCTTCTGGTACAGATGTTTGGAATCTTGATTCTAGCGATAAAGGAACAAACGGTTGGATAATTAAAAACAAACTTCAGGTTACTCCAGAATTTGTAGGCGGAACTGCACCATTTACTTGGGTATTCAGTAAAAAATCTGGCGTGGATACAACGGACGACAAAACTCGAAATTTGACTTCTGCTGAAACAACTTCAGAATCTGGTGTAAAAACTAATGTAATTTCTGGAAATAAAGTTGCATTCGAATTGGCAAATAGTGATTTTGATACAACAGATGATGGTGGATTTGAAGACAAGACAAACACTTACAGATTCAGTTTCTGGGATTCAACTGAAGAAACAACTACAGGAACAGATTCTCAGTGGACAGTTTTGAATGTTCAGTTAAAACAAAATCTTGTTGATAATGTGGGTCCAACATCAACAATCAATAAGTTCTATTGGAATAGCGCAAGCGACAACAGTTTGTACGAAAACAGCCTCAAGAATGGACATATTGAACTTGAAGATGATTTACCAACTGATACATTTACAACTTCTGTCACAACTGGTGTTTACGACCGCGACCCTAAAGTTTCCGGAAAAGTAGTATTCACAGGAACGGCATACGATAATGTTCGCCTTGATTCTTTGTGGATTAGATTTGACGATGCTGAAGCTACTCCTGCTACAAGTTATACATTTGCAAATCCAGTTACTGGTTCAGCTTATACTGGAACAACGACTAATTATGTTTGTGCCGCAGTTTATAGCACAAGTGGTAACAACTGGACAGTTCCGACTGCAGATGGCAAAATGGCAAACGACGGTTGGGTATTTGAAATTACAAAAGATACTCTCGACCAAAGCGGACACACTGTAGAATGGAGCCTAAGCCTCGACACAGAAAAATTAGACAAAGTTGCCGCAAGCGATTTGAAATTGCAGGTAATGGCAGTTGAACATTTGGATGCTAGTAAAAAGAAGGCTGTGAGTGAAGGGTATAAGGTGGATGTTGTGCCGTATATTACAGGGGTAACGACAAAACTCAGTTCAGCAAAGAAGAGTAACCCTAGTGTTTATTCACGAACGGCAAGCGGACACTATGCTGTTTCTTCAAGCGAAACTGTTACAATAACAGGATTCAACCTTTCAAGTACGGCAGCAAGTTCAACATCAATTACTCAGGATATTTCTAGTATTAGTACTTCTGGGGAATATGAGGTTACGGTAAACAGTGTTCCTTCGTTGAACAACAAGAACAGCAATGATTCAAAGGGAAGCTATACAGAAACTACAACAAAGACAACAGGCGATTACAGCGTTTACTCAAATTACTACAACCGTCAGCCTAACAACGATAACAACAACCGCTTAACTGATGATGTAATATTTGATATTTGGCAGATAAACTCTAGTGCTGCTAAGCCTATAAGTGGTGTAATTACAGACCCTGTAATGAAGATTAATCCAAGTTCTGGAATGATTGGATTTGCATTTACAAACGGCCCGTTGTATTTCAGTATGCCGGGATATGTTGCAAGAAACTCTAGAAATAGTAATTCGGCTGGTGAATATTCATATTTCTACTGGCAGGGTAGTTACGACTTTATGACATCTGTAGGTTTAGCTTATGACAGTAAAGGTTATACATACGGATGTGCAGCCGGAGGAGATATTAATTCCACTGCAGCAGACCGATTTAGTTTTATGACATCGCGCTGGGGTGTAAGTGGAGAAGCAACTTCAGGTTCTTATGATGGTTCTAACGCAATCCGCCTTGAAGCAATTGGTCAGATAAACAGTAGTGGAGTTTTGGACTTTGATAAAAACAGAATCAAGAGTCCAAGTTATGCAACTTCATATTTAAGTGACGGAAGTACAAATGTTTATCTTGCCTATTATGACAACATGAATGGTGAAATAAGGTTCAGGGCCGGTAATATTTCTTCTAGCAGCAAGGGTAACTTTGGAAACTTTACAGATTCATACAGAAATAATAATATAAATAATAATAACAATGAAAACTATGGATATTACACATCAGGACTTTGTCAGATAGTTGCTGATTCTAGCGGAACAGGTCTTGGTTATTCTGGTGAATATGTTGCTCTTGGTGTAATTCCAAAGGGATCTACAGGCGGACAAACTGATAATGATACAGTTGTAATGGTCTGGTACGATTCAACTAACAGTAATTTGATGTATGCTTACAATACTGCACCTGTAACAGGTACTACCGGAGTAAATACTACAAACTGGAGCACTGCAACAACACTTCTTGAAGGTGTCGGTGAATACTGTCAGGTAGCAGTAGATGCTGCAGGTGGAATCCATATCGCAGCTTACGACGGAACAAATGCTGACTTAAAGTATGTTTACATTGATAAATATACAAATGCAGCAAATGCAACATCTTGTACAGTTGATTCATATGCAATTGTTGGTCAGAACATAACAATTGATGTTGCAAAAGTTGGCGATTATTATGTGCCATACATCGGATACTATGCACTTTCTAACAACCGTCCTAAATACGCAAAGCTTACAAGCAGCACGATTAGTGATGGTGTAGGTTCAGCTGATGATTACACGGGTGTTTGGGAAGTTTCAGTAATTCCTACAACAAGTAAAACTTTCCAGGACAGGGTTAACATCGGTGTATGGAAAACTGATGCAGGTGTATTAAAAGCATCTACAACTGGAACATCAAGTGTTGGTCAGTATTATGGTAAGTGCTACGGAAACGGTACTTCAAACCCAGTATTAGGCTACGCAATTAAGCCAAGTTCATCTTCCGGCTTTATCGAAACCGCCCAGTTAAAATAGCATAACATTCCGGGCTCGCCCGGGGTGTGTACCACGCACAAAATCCAGTGGCTATGGGCTATCCGCAAGGGCTCTTCCAATCAGTAGGCCCTTCTCTTACAAGCGTAATTGTGGGTATGGATAATAATAAAAAAGGCACTTTCTCGCAGCGGGGGAAGTGCCTTTTTTTTATGAGAATTAAATAAAATCTATTTTTTCAATTTCAATACTTCTTCTAAAGAAAGGCCTGTACATTCAGCAATAGTTTCTGCCGGAATATTCTTACGAAGAAAGTTTTTCGCAGTTTCAATGGCCTTTTCTGTTTGCCCCTCTTTCAACGCTTCAGCTCGAGCCTCTTTTACTTTTTTCTCTGCAATCTCTTCCCCAATCTTCTGGCCAATTTTTTGTCCAAGTTCTTCCGCTATTTTAGGTACCCGTTCTTTAACAATCTCTTCTGCGAGTTCCTGCCCAAGGATTTTTGCTTGAATTTTCATTTCCTGTTCCCATGTCATATAGCGGT
>CAVHIX010000189.1:0-3990 GCA_963636135.1 Anaerovoracaceae bacterium | reverse complement strand
TGAAATTTGGGTAATTACATCATCTAAATCTATAAAATTATAATTTAATTTTTGCGCTAAAAGTTTTCCTTGAGTTGATTTTCCAGAATGTTTAATTCCGACTAAAATAATTGCACTGCCCATAAATTCAGTATACTTTTTATAATTGTAAAAGTCTACTTTATCTTTTATACTGATTTAATGAATGTTTATTTAGTTATTGCCCTTTGTTTTATTCCTTTGATTTTAGTTTTTCCGATTACGCTGATTTCAACAAAATTGCCGATTTTAAAGGGCCTTTTAGCATTGATTTTAGGCCTTTTTTCTGTGGTGCCAATCGCGTTCTTTCAATATTTAATTGTAGATATTTTGCCAAAATCGAATAACGGGCTTCTTTTACTTTTTTTACAAACTTTAATTTTTGCTGGGCTTTTAGAAGAAGGACTAAAATTTGTAATAGAATTTTTATTTCCTTCAAAAAAATTGAGTTTAAAACAATTTATGGCACTTGCCTTGATTTTTGGAATCACGCTTGGATGTTTTGAAAGTGTCGTTTACTATTTAAATTGCCTTCAGCGCTCATCACAAAAAAATGCAGATTTAATTTACAGTTTGATTTTTATGCGAATGATTTCTTCGGATTTGATTCATATGCTTTGCGCGGGGCTTTCTGCTTTTTCAGTTTATATGATTAAAAACAAAAAATTTTTTATTTCACCAATCATAATTTCAATTTTAGTTCACGGAATTTTTGATCTTTTCGTTTATTTTCAAAATCCGATTCATTTTTTTGCAATCGCAGCAGTTTTGTTCGCCGCAATCGAATTAAGGGTAAAATATTCTTCCGCAAAAGAAAGATTAAACTCTTAACTTTACGGCATATGAATAATTTCGCGCGGTTTTGAACCGTTTGCAGGGCCTACAATTCCGCGTTCTTCCATTTCTTCGACTAAACGGGCTGCTCGATTATAACCGATTCTTAAACGGCGTTGAATGTAACTTGCACTTGCTTTTCCAGATTGCATAACAACATCCAATGCCTGTTCATAAAGTGGGTCATCGCCTTCTGAAAAAAGATTTTGTTGACCATCGTTTTCATCTTCATCATCGACAAAAATTTCGTCATCAATGTATTCTGGTTCGCCTAAAGTTTTAACATAATCTACAACTTTTTCTACATCTTGATCAGTTTCAAAAGTTCCTTGAATTCGAACTGGATACGGATCAACGGCAGAAGCATAAAGCATATCGCCTTTTCCTAAAAGTTTTTCGGCTCCAACAGAATCGATAATAATATTTGAGTCAGTTCGACTTGTAACCATAAATGCAATTCGGCTTGGAATATTTGCTTTAATCAAACCGGTAATTACATTTACAGAAGGGCGCTGAGTTGCAAGAACAAGATGAATTCCGGCGGCACGAGATTTTGCAGTAAGGCGGGCAACATCATTTTCGAGTTCTTTTCCGGAAGTTGCCATTAAATCTGCAAATTCGTCAATAATTACGACGATGTAAGGCAATTTTTCAGTTGCAATGTGGCGTTCTTCAATCCGGGCATTGTATCCGATTATGTCGCGAACACCCATACTGTCCAAAAGTGAATAGCGCCGCTCCATTTCTGCGATACAATATTGCAAAGCCTGAATTGCCTTTTTCGGTTCAGTGATTACAGGTGTTAAAAGATGCGGAATATCGTTGTAAAGTTTTAATTCAACGACTTTTGGGTCAATAAGCAACAATTTTACTTGGCGCGGAGAGCGTTTATACAAAATTGAAAGAATAAGCGAATTTACGCAAACAGATTTTCCAGAACCTGTAGCACCGGCAATCAAAAGGTGAGGCGTGCGGGCAATATCGATTATCTGCGATTTTCCTAAAATATCTTTTCCAAGAATTACAGGAATTGCCATTTTTTCAAATTCAGGAAGATTTTGTTCAAGAATTTCTCGGAAACTTACAATTGAGCGTTTTTTATTAGGAACTTCAATTCCAACTGCAGCTTTTCCAGGGATTGGAGCTACAATACGAACGGAACTAGCCGCCAAAGAAAGCGCAATATTATCCTGCAAACCAACGATTTTACTCAAACGAACGCCAGGAGCTGGTAAAAGTTCAAACATTGTAACAACAGGACCCTTTTTAATGCCAATCACTTGCGCACTGATTCCAAATTCGTCTAGCGTTGCCTTTAATTTTTGCGCATCGTGTTTTGTCTGCTCATCGATTAGCCAATATTGATCGTTTTCGTATTCGCCCAAAATGTCAGTCGGAACTTTATATGGCCCGCGAAAAGCATTTCGGTTAAGCATTGGTGGGGCCTGAAGCACGCGTTTTACTTCAACTGCCGACGCATTATTGCTTCCCGAAAGATTATTCTGGCTTGTTGGAATGATATATTCCGGTTCCGTGTTAGATTTTTTTGAAGATTCAGACTGAACTTCTTGAATTTCATCATTTTGAGATTGTTCTGATTGAGTAGAGATTTCATTTTGTGGAAGTCGGATTTTTATATTTTCAACCTGTTCTTCCGCGTCTTCTTCCATATCTTTAAAAACATCCGAAAGAATTGATTTTGAAGGGGCAATTACATCGTCAAAATCTTCGTAAATGCTTTTGTCTTCATCGTCATCGATTTTTTCTTCAGTTTTAATTTCATTTTCATCTTGAATTTCAAAGTCATCGGAAAAATCATTTTTTTCATCTTCGGTTTCGTTCTGATTTTCAATTTTTGTATACGAATCTTCAGAATTCATATCAATGTCAAAAAAATCTGGATTTAATGAATTGTAAGCATCATCTTGTGGATTTTGCAAATTTTCATCGTTAGAATTATTTTCAGTTTCAGAATCGTAAAAATCTTTTTCATCCTGATTTTCAAAATTTTGTTCATCCATTTTAGTTTGGTTTTCATCAAAATCTAAATTTGAAGCAGAATTTTCAAAATCTTCTGAGTATTCGTCTTTTGAACGGTCGAAAACTATTTTTTGCGGCTTTTCAGAACCAGAGCGGAGTCGAATTTCTGCGGTGTCGGGCCATTCAAGTTCATCAACATTATTTTCTTCTGGCTCAGAGTAATCATTTTCATTTTCAGAATTTTGTTCATCCTGGAATGTTAGCGCCTGATATTCTTCCTGTGTGATAATTGAAGCGGGATTTTTTTCGTCAAAATCATTTTCTTCATCCTGTTCAGCCGTTACATCGGTAACTTTGGATTCATCAAAAATATTTTCAAACGGATTTTCAGAGCTTTCCTGAATTTCAGTTTCTGTTTGTGAATTTTCAGTTTTGTCTTCATCAAAATTTAAAACTTTTTCTTCATTTTTTTCAGTTTCAGGGGGATTTTCAATTTCATTTTGAACTTGAGTATTTTCTTCGTTTTCAGATTCCGGCTCATTTTCTTCATCAAGTAGATTTTTTACGGAATGGTATTTTTCTTTTACGCTCACAAAATTTTTCTGATTCTGTTTTTGAGGTACACCGTAAATGAGAGAATTTATTTTTTCTGCAAAAACGCCCGCCAAAAGAATTTCAATTACAATCAGCATAAGGCCAATAATTGCAACCACGACAGCTTTTATAATCGGGTAATCGATATTTTGCGACGAAAGAATTGCCTTACAAAGTTTTTCAAAACCGAATGAAGTAAAAAAAGGAATCACGGCAGTTAAAAGCATCATTGATTTTTTTGAAGTCCATTTTGAAGCAAAACAAGAAAGCGCCGCCAAAAGCAAAAAAGTCGGAATTAAAATGCTTGAAAATCCGTAGACAGAAATCAGCATATTACCAATAAAGTAAAAAATATTATCTTGTTCAGGGCCTAATAATCCAAAATCAAAGACCTGTAAAATTAATGCAAGAGAAAAAAAAGCAGCGGCCAAAAGTAAAATTGAGCCTAAAATCGGAGTCGGTTTATTAGAATTTTCCATATTTATTTTATCGGAGAAAAAAATCTAGTTTTAAGTATTATTTTGTTCAAAAAAAAATTATAATAATTTGATGATTACAATTTCT
>CAVHIX010000188.1:0-3994 GCA_963636135.1 Anaerovoracaceae bacterium | reverse complement strand
GATTGATCAAAACAGACTGCCTTTTTAATAGTTCGTCATCCGGATTTTCTTCCAAAAGTTCACTTAATTTATCACTGGCCAGATCAAAAAATCCGCGGGAAAGATAATTTTCAATTAATTTAATTGATTTTTCACGATTAGATTTTGCGCCGCCCCCCGAACAACACAAAAGACAAATTAAAAAAATGATGATTAAAATTAAAGCCGCCCCACAACCGATTATTATTTTCTGATTTTTTGTTAATTTCTTTTTTTTATCTTTTAAATTAAATTCATTGTCAAAGTTAAAATTTTCCATAATGATTCCTTATTCTAGTTCTGATTCGTATTCGTATTCTAAAACATCTTCTGCGCCGGCAGTCATATTCGTGCCTTCAGTTTCTTTTAGAGAATTTGCAACATCTTCTAACAATTTTCTACGCCGTTCTTCTTCCTGGGCCCTTGCAAGCCGTTCAAGTTCTTCCTGTTCAGCTTTTTGACGCGCAATTTCTTCCTGCATGCGTTTATTTTCTTCTTCAAGGCGCGCTTGTTCTTCTTTTAATCGTTCAGCTTCTTCTGCCTCACGAACAATTTCTTCTTCAAGATATGCAATTAATTTTCGAATTTCAGGTTCCTGAGGGTCAGTCGGTAAATCATTTATATATTTTTTGTAATCAACCAGCGCATCTTTATATTTTTGCGCCATAAGCCGAGTGTTTGCCCTATTTAAAAGTGCCGGGTAATAATCAGGAGACGCAGAAAGAGCAAGCGAAAAAGAAGTTTCTGCATTTTTAAAATCTTTTTTTGAATAATAAACTACGCCCTGATTAAACGCCAAAAGTTTTTTATTCCCCTGGGATTTTAAAAGCCCGTTTGCAAAAGTTGAAATTGCCTTATCGTATTCGCCAAGCTGAAAATAAGAAAGCCCTAAAAAATTATAAGTATCCGAAGAAGTTGAACCATTTTGAATTTCTTTTTCTAAAAGTGGGATTGCCTGTTCCGGTTTATTGATTTTAAAATAATTTTCGCCTTCTGATTCACAAAAACTCTGAAGAGAAATAAATAAAAAAATCCCAAACACAAGAAGAAATTTTTTCATAAATTTATTTTAACAAATAAAAAGCAATAATTCAATTAAAAATCTATTACAAAAAATTAAAAGAAAAACTCTATAAAAAAAATTCAAAATGTATTATAGTAGATGTAACAAATTTTGAGGTTTATTATGGGCTTTATCATTGCAATCGGATTAGTTTCAATCGTAGTTGTAACGCTTTTGTTTTTAGTAATAAAAATGCTGGCAGCACCTAAAAAAACAGATTCAATCAGAAGATTAATTCGTCAAGGAAAAACTCAAAGCGCCATAAAACTTGCAAAACAGATTATTACAAAAACGCCAACGGATTACAAGGCCCACTACTATCTCGGAAAGGCCTATATTCAGGATAACCGCCCGGAATTGGCTCTTACAGAATTCCGCTATGTAAAAGACAACGCATTATTCGGCGAAGATTTAAAAGAAATTCCATTCCGAAAAGAATTAGCAAATCTCTACAGAAAATTTAATCAATCAGAAGAAGCATTACAGGAATTATTATTGCTAACAAAACTTTCCCCAGAAGATTCAGATGTTTATTTTCAGGCCGGTGAAGTTTTAATGGATCTTGGCAAACTCGAAAACGCATTAAATCTTTTCAGAAACTGCACAAAATTAGACAAACGAAACGACAAAGCCTATGCCGAAATCGGAAAATTATTATTCCGCTCAAAACAATTTAAAGACGCAAAACGAGAATTAGATTACGCAATCGCCATAAATCCAGAAAATTACGCCTGCTACTACTATCTCGGAAAGATTTTAAAAGATTCACACGATTTTCAAGGTGCAATAAAAGATTTTGAAAAGGCCCAACGCGATCCTGATTATAAACAAAGGGCCCTAATCGAACGGGCAACATGCTACATGAACGCAAACAGATTCGACAATGCCCAAATCGATTTAACTAGAGCAATCGAAGCCGACAAAGAAAATATAAAACCCGAAACTCTCCATGCCCGATATTTTTTGGCAATGTGCTACGAAAAAACGCGAAAAATAGACAAAGCAATCGAACAATGGGAAGAAATTTCAAAACGAAATAGAAGTTTCCGCGATGTTGCCTCAAAACTTTCAGAATACAAAGAACTTCAATCTAATGACAATATGAAAGATTACCTTACCGCCTCTGACCAGTCATTCGAAGAAATCTGTAAAAAAACTGTTTTAAGCGCATTAAAATTACAGATTCAGCAGGTCGAATCTCAAAAATACGGTGTTCAAATTTACGCAACCGAAAAATCAACAGTTTCCTACAAAGAATTACGAAAGCAAATTTATTTAATCAGATTTTTCAGAAATCCAGACCCAATCGAAGAAGAACCAGTTCGCGACGCTTTAGACAAATTAAAATCTCTAAACGGAATAAAGGCAATTATATTTTCAAGTTCAGGCTTTTCACGCAAGGCAGTTTTATTTTCAGAAAATCGCCAGGTAGAATTAATCGGCAAATCAAAACTTGAAAGAATGCTTTCTGTATAAAAATCAGGTTTAGTATGAAAATATTGTGTATTTCAGATGCAATTGACCCATTAATTTACTCAAACAACGCAAAAAAGAATTTCCCAGATGTAGATTTAATTTTGTGCGCCGGGGATCTTCCAATGGATTATGTGGAATTTGTAGTAAGTATTTTCAATAAACCTACATATTTTATTTTCGGAAATCACAATTTATCAGATTTTAAATATTTTCATCAGCCTCATTCAAATACAGTCGTTCATAATTTTCAGCCTAACAATCTTTCACATGAAATTTCGCGGGGGGCCGTTTACACAGGTTTTAAAACCCTCGAAATCGAAGAAATAAAAATTCCGCACCCAAAAACAAAGGCCAAAACTCCCCTTTTAATCGCTGGGGCATCAGGTTCTTTCAACTATAATAACGGTTTAAATCAGTATTCAGATTCTCAAATGAAACGCAAGCTTTTATTTTTAATTCCAAAACTGATTTTGAACAAAATTCGCTACGGCAGATATTTAGACATTTTTTTGACCCACGCAACGCCTTACAAAATCCACGACAAAGAAGATTTATGCCACCGCGGATTTGAATGTTTCAACTGGTTTATAAAAAAATTTTCCCCAAAATATATGATTCACGGGCACATTCACATTTACGATCAGCGGGAAGAACGAATTTCCCAATTTGAACAAACAACAATCGTAAACGCCTACGCTCACTATGTTTTAGATTTCGAAAATCTTTCTGAAATCACAAAAAAACAATCCGTAACCGAAGAAAACTTAAAGGAATCAACAGATGAACAACAGAGCTAAAACTGAAATAGATTTTTCAAAAGCAAGAAATAAAGCATTTATAAACGAAATTCAGCATTTTTTAAATCCGGAAGAAGCAAAATTAATTTCTTTCGGACAGATAAAAGGCATTTTAAAACCAAAATCTGAACACTATGTCGGAATGCAGACAATTCCAATTGCAAAAATCGTTGGTTCAGAAGGACGCTACAAAGATTTTGACAATAAATTTTTCCCAAAAAATTCGTTTATGCGCGAACGATGGGAACGAGTTGATGACGCAATCATAAAAGATGTAATTCTTCCTCCTATAAAAGTTTACGAACTTGGTGGGCTCTATTTTGTCCGTGACGGGAATCACAGAGTTTCAGTTGCAAAATCAAAAGGCGTTGAATTCATCGATGCAGACATTACAACCCTCGAAAGCGAAATTAAATTAAAAGAAACGCACAATCTCCCCGAAATGATTAGCGAAATCATAAAATACGAAAAACGAAATTTTTATGGCGAAACGATGTTTGGCGACATTACAGATTATTGGGCCTTAGATTTTTCAACTACTGGTCAGTACGATAGGATTTACAATCACATTTTAACGCACAAATATTTCATAAATCAGAATATAAAAACAGAACTTTCCATGGAAGAAGCGATTAAATCC
>CAVHIX010000187.1:0-3995 GCA_963636135.1 Anaerovoracaceae bacterium | reverse complement strand
TTTAAATTTTGTGCAAGCTCTAGCGAATTTTCAACGATTAAAATTTTAGAAGAAGAATTAAAATTGCATTTGTACGGATTTTCTGATTTTTTTAGCATTTTTAGCGGAAGTTCAAAATAAAATGTTGAACCGCCAAAATCATTGTCCAAAACGCCGATTGTTCCGTTCATCAGGGAAACAAGATTTTTGCAGATTAAAAGGCCCAACCCCGTTCCGCCGTGTTCGCGGGTAACTGAAAGATCGCTTTGTGAAAATGCTGAAAAAATTTTTTGTTTTTTTTCGTCGCTGATTCCGCAACCAGAATCGATTACACAAAACCGCAAATTTTCATTATTTTTTGAAAGGGAAACTTTTACAAATCCTTTTGAAGTAAATTTTACGGCATTTTTGATTAAATTTATTAAAATCTGCCTGATTCTGTTTGCGTCCCCTAAAAAATCGCAGTAAAGCGAATAGTCAATTTCTGAAAAAAGTTCAATTTTTTTGTTTGAGGCCTCAACGCTTTCAAGATTAATCGCGTCTTCAACCACCAAAATCGGATTAAACTCAATATTTTCAAGTTCAATTTTTTTTGCGCTAATTTTTTCAAAATCCAAAATATCGTTTACATGCGTTAAAAGAATTTCCGAACTTAATTTTAGCTGTTGAACATAATCTTTTTGTTCCGTGTTGAGTTTTGTTTCCGAAAGAAGTTCGAGTGTTCCTAAAATCGTTTGAATCGGCGTACGGATTTCGTGAACGGCATTCGAAAAAAATAAATTCTGATTTTTTAAATCCTGATTTTGCATTTTAATCGTTTTCAGCTAAAAAATCTTTTATTTTTTGAATTACAACTTCTGGTTTTTGTGATTTTGGAATGTAATATTTTGCTCCGAGCGAAAGGGCCTTTATTGCAAGCGGTTTTTCTACCTGCGAATAAATTATTACATCCGGTGAAGAAGAAAGATTTTTTAATCGGCGCAAAGTGTCAAATCCTGAAATTCCGGGCATTTTTATGTCTAAAACTACGACTTTGTAATTAATCTGATTCATTTTTGGCAAAAATTCCGAACCATTCGTGTAAGTGTCGCACGGAATTCCTTCATTTTCTAGGAGTCCTTTTAAAAGACGCAAAATTACAGAATCATCGTCAACGATTGCAACTTTATTTTTTGATTCTTCGGGGGTGATTGCCATTGCCGCGTCAGAATGAAATCTTAAATCCGCAGAAGTTTCAAAAAGTCGTTCGTTGAAAGTTAAAATTTTATCCTGAATTAAATCGTAAACGCTCGCAGTTTGGGAATTTTCCACAAGCGAATTCATAACGGTTGGCAGTTTTGTTGTAACTTCAATTCCTTGGTAGCGCGGGTGGCCCTCAATCATCTGTTCTACGAATTTGCTGAACGAAAGAATTTTTACATTTTTAGTAGAAATTCGCGGGTGAGAAAGGATATTGTCGAGCAAAAATTCAATATTTAATCCATCTACAAAAGAAAGATTTAGAGTTGTAAGCATAATAATGATTTTTGGTTCTTTTATGCCGATTGTGTCAATCATTTCTGTAAGGCGGTATTTTAAAAGTGCAATTTTTTCACGGTTTAGGCCCAACGCAACTTCGATAAAAATTAAATCGTTGTTCCTATGCAAATCTAAAACGCAAGGGGTAATGTCCATTGTGAATGAAACTTTTAAAATCTTTCCAATGAATTCAAAAAAAATGTCGAATTTTATTGGTTTTTCAAAATATTTTATAATCTGGTATTGTGCTAAAAGTGCTTTTTGCGTTTTATCGATTGAAGGCCCGCACGCAATCATTGGAATTCTTGACGCGTTGACATCGTCCTTCTTTTTGTCTAAAAAATCGACTAATTCTTTTTGGTTGAAGTTTTCTTTTATGTTTAAAATTACTAAATCTGGTAGAATTGAAACCATTTTTGTGATGGAATCGCGTTGTTCTTCGGAATAAAAAACTTCGATTCTTTCTTCGTGAAATTTTTCTTTTAGAAATTCCCTAAAAATCGGAACTGCATCGACAATTAAAACTTTTAACATATTTTCATTCTATCTTTTATTGTTATTTTTTTCTATAAACAGAATAGTTTTTACTGAATTTTTTTAATGTATTTCCGAAAATTGATGTATGGGTTCAAATAGTTATGAAAAACCGGATTTCTGGTCGCGAAAGGCGTTTTCAGAAGGTTATCCGGCTAGAAGCGTTTATAAATTAAAAGAAATGAATGAAAAATTTTCTCTTTTAAAAAAAGATTCTGTCGTTTTGGATTTGGGAGCGGCACCCGGAAGTTGGACTGTTTTTTTGCTTCGAAATCTTGGGCAGAATGCAAAAGTCGTTTCTTGTGATTTAAATCCGCTTGCAAAAGATGTTAGAGCTGAAAATCTGACTTTTTTACAAGGCGATTTAAACGATTCTGAAATCCGTGCAAAAATAAAAAGTTTAGGCCCTTTTGATCTTGTAGTTTGTGATGCGGCCCCTTTGACAACTGGAAACAGAACTGTCGATACCGCTCGCTCCGAACAGCTTGTAGAAATGGCAATTTATTACGCTCAAACTATGTTAAAACCCGGCGGAAATTTTACCGTAAAAATATTTCAAAATGGTGATCAGCAAAAGTTTTTAAAATCGATGAGAGAAATTTTCAAAACGGCAAAAGGATTCAAACCAGAAGCGTGCAGAGCTGAATCATTTGAAACTTATTTAGTTGGCATTTGTAAAAAATAACTGTATACTTTAAGGAGAATTTTGTGAACGGATTCGAAAATTACAAAAACACAAATTACAAAAAAGAAAACGTAATCATGAAAGCTTATAATTTTTTTAGTAAATATTTTAATTTTAAAGTCAGAAGAATAATTTTGACTTCCGTATTGGCTTTTGCAGGCGGTTCAGCAGTAACTTTTGGCGCATTTTACGCTTTAAATAAATTTTCTCCAAAACAAGATGGTGTAGGGGGGCTTGAAACTTCTGCGGTTCCAGATTTTACGGATTTAGAAAATCTTTCTGATGAAGTGCAAGGCTTATCTTCTTCAGATTTGGAAATTACTGGAGAAGACAGTTTAGATATCGCGTCTCAAGTTTTTGACGAGGATGAAAAATCTTCTAATGAATCTCTTGAATTAAGTTATGACACATACAAAGTAAAACAAGGCGATATGATTGGTTTTATTGCAGAAAATTTTGGAATAACGCAAGATGCCCTTATCAGTGTAAACGATATTCGCCAGTCAAGGAATTTACAGATTGGAACGATTTTAAAAATCCCTTCAATTTCAGGAATCGTTTATACAATTAAAAAATCTTCAGAAACAATTCAGTCTATTGCGGATAAATACGAAGTCAGTGCCGAAAAATGTGCTCGCGTAAACGGATTGCTTCTTGATTCTCGTCTTACACCCGGAAAACCGCTTTTTATTCCGGATGCAAAATTAGATTGGGTTACAATTCAAGAAACAAACGGCGATTTATTCCACAGGCCTATCAAAAGTCGATATTATCTTTCTTCTCAGTTTGGTTGGCGTTCTTCTCCATTTACCGGAAAAAGGTCCTACCACAGCGGAGTAGATATGGCATGCCCAACTGGAACAAAAATTTATGCTGCCCTCGCCGGAACTGTAACAACTGTCGGTTATAACAGCGTTTACGGAAATTATGTAATCGTGACTCATCATTCAGGATACAAAACTTTGTACGGACACATGAGCCAGACTTCCGTAATCAAAGGAAAATATGTCGACACAAACACAGTAATCGGTCGCGTAGGAAGCACAGGATTAAGCACCGGCCCGCACTTACATTTTACCGTTTTCAAATTCGGAAAAACCGTAAATCCTCAAGTTTTGTGGCGCTAGAGGAATTTTAAATCGAGTTCAGAATGACATTTTTTATTTTAGAATGAACTTTTCGTGTTATTTTGAATTTCTTGCAGAAAAACTTGAAATCATATTAAAAAAAATCTTAAAAATCATCCGAACGCCAATCCGGCTTTCCGCAGTTCCGCTAT
>CAVHIX010000186.1:0-3998 GCA_963636135.1 Anaerovoracaceae bacterium | reverse complement strand
ATTTTAAATTCCGTTATTTATTTGAAACAATAATGTTGTAAAGGCGGTCTAAATCTTCTTTGCTAAAATAATTGATTTGAATTGAACCTTTTTCAAGATTTCCTTTGAGTACAACTTTTGTTCCAAAAATTTCAATAAACTTCTGTTCGATATCTGAAATGTCAGGGTCTTTATTTTTTTCTTTTTTAGGCTTTGGTTTTGAAATTCCACCGTTATTCAAAATTTGAGCTTGTTCTTCTGCATCGCGAACACTCAAAGAATTTCCAACGATTTTTCCGAATAAAATTCGCTGATTTGTTGGATTTGTAACTGCAAGAATTGCCCGCGCGTGTCCTGGAGTAATTTGCCCGTCAGAAACGGCCTTTTGAATATCTTCTGGTAATTTTAAAAGACGAATTGCATTTGTAATCGTTGTGCGCTTTTTTCCGACTTTTTGAGCAACGCCTTCCTGATTTAAATCGCCTAACTGCATTAAATCGTAATAGGCCTGTGCTTCTTCAATTGGATTTAAATTTGAACGCTGAACATTTTCGATTAAAGCGATGATTAATTTTTGCTGATCGTCGTATTTTCGGATTGTAACAGGAACTTCAGAAAGACCCACAATTTTTGCCGCTCGAGTTCTTCGTTCACCTGCAATGATATAAAATTTTTCGTCGTCGGCTGGTTCAATTACTATTGGCTCAACGATTCCCATTTCTTTTATGGATGCTGCTAAATCTTCGAGTTCTTTTGAATCAAAATGTTTTCGTGGCTGTTTTGGATTTGGGATGAGCAAATTTGGATTTACCCAAAGAGTTCCGTTTTCATCTGAACGAACATTTTTTGGTAAATTTTCTGTTTTTTGAAGAATTGATGAATTTTCTGTTTCTTCTGGAGATTCTTTAATTAAAGCTTCTAATCCCTTTCCAAGACCACCGAATTTAGCCACGTTTCATTACCTCTTCTGCTAGAAGTTTATAACTTTTTGCACCCGCACAATTTGGATCGTATTTGCAAATCGGCATTCCACGCGAAGGTGCTTCTGAAAGTCTGACATTTCGAGGAATGATTGTGTTAAAAACTTTATCTTTAAAATAAGATTTTACTTGCATTACAACATCTTGGGCAAGGCGAGTTCTTGAATCGTACATTGTAAAGAAAATTCCGCCGATTACAAGATTTGGATTTATGCTTTTTTGAACTTTTTTAACGGATTGCAAAAGAAGTGTAATTCCTTCGAGGGCAAAATATTCGCACTGCATTGGAACTAAAACGCAATCTGCGGCTGCAAGTCCATTCAAAGTTAGGAGCCCTAAAGAAGGCGGGCAATCTATAAAAATATAATCGTATGCTGCGCGTAAAGGATTTAAAGCATTTTTTAGAAAGAATTCGCGGTTTTCCTGGTCAACAAGTTCGATTGCGGCTCCTGATAAATCGATTGAAGCACTGATAACATCTAATCCTTCAACGCAAGATTTTTTTATACATTCAGAAGCAGAAATTTGTCCGGAAATTAATTCGTAAACTGTAGGTTTGTCTTTTGAAACGCCGGTTCCGCTTGACATATTTCCTTGAGAGTCAAAATCAACAAGAAGAACTTTTTTTCCGGCAACTGCAAGATAAGCACCAATGTTTATACAAGAAGTAGTTTTCCCAACTCCACCTTTTTGATTTACAAAAACAAAAATTTTTCCCATAGAGTCTAGTATATCATTTTTTTGAATTTAAGTATATATTAAAAAATATGGTAATTTCTGCAACTTTTTCAAAGCCGACAAATCTTGTTGAACAAAAATTCGGGCAAAATTTTTTACGGGCGAAAATAAAAATCAATTCTTCGAACAGTGCAAAACAGTATTCTCTTGAATTTTTTACGCAAAAACAGGCGTTTCACAAACAGCTTTCCGAATCTGAAGTTGAAAATTTTATTCAGGAAAATGCGGGGAAAACTTTTAAAAATGCGCTGATTAAAACTGAAACTCAGGAAATTACGATTATTTCAAATAAAAAAGGAAAAATTACCAGATTAGAAAGGCCTTTGGTCGAGCAAAAAAATAATTCTTCGGCAATGCGGATTATAAACGGGCAAAAGGCAAAAAATTATATAATCCCGGAAGGAAAAATCGTGCCTTTTTTGGTTTATTTGGGCGTTATGACCGATTCTGGAAAAATTATTTCTTCAAAATACGGTAAATTTCGTCAGATTAACAGATTTTTGGAATTTGTAGACGATGTTTATTCCGTTTTGCAAAAAAAAGTTCAAAATGAAAGTCGGCCCTTGCGAATCTGCGATTTTGGCTGCGGAAAAAGTTATTTGACATTTGCGCTTCATTATTATTTTACGGAAATTAAAAATATTCCGGTTGAAATTACAGGCCTAGATTTAAAAAAAGATGTGATTGATTTTTGTAATAAAACTGCACAATCCTTAAATTGCGCCGGATTAAAATTTGAACTTGGAAATATTTCTGATTACGATTATGAAAAGTCCCCGGATTTGGTGATTACGCTTCACGCATGCGATACGGCAACTGATTTTGCACTCGATTACGCGATTAAAAAAAATTGTTCTGTGATTTTGAGTGTCCCTTGTTGTCAGCACGAAATAAATTCGCAGTTGGACGAAAATTTAAAATCCTGGAAAAAATCTGATTCTGTGCCAGAAGAATTTGCGCCTCTTTTAAAATATGGAATTATAAAAGAACGACTTTCGGCATTAATTACGGATTCTCTGCGGTGCGAATATTTAGAAAGTAAAGGCTATTCTGTGCAGGTTTTGGAATTTATCGACATTGAAAATACGCCAAAAAATCTTTTGATTCGGGCTGTAAAAAAGGAAAATGCACAAAATTACGATTTAAAAAATGCTGAAAGCCTTGAAAATCGTCTTAAAATTGTTCCGACTATAAAAAAATTAATTTAAAATCAGTCTAGAACATATTTTTCTAAGAATTCTGCAATGCCATCGTTGTTGTTGTCAGATTCAGTTACAAAATCCGCAATATTTTTTATGTAGTCAAGGCCATTTTTCATCGCAACGCCGTAAGTGCAAAGTCTAATCATTTGTTCGTCGTTCATGCTGTCGCCAAAAGCCATTGTTGAATTCGGCGGAAGATTTAATTTTTGTGCCAAAATATTGATTGCGCTTCCTTTGCCGACATTTTTAGGCATAACTTCAAGGAAAAACGGTTTACTGATGAAAATATCTGCCTTGTCGCCAATTTTTTCTGATAAAAATTCTTTTAGAGCGGTAATTTTTTCTGGTTCAGAAGGAACTAGCATTTTTGGAAAATCGTTATTCAAAAATGAATCAAAATCCTGTTTTACTTCAAATTTTAAATTGCAAAGTTTTGCGTCGAGTTTTGCCCATTCAGAATCTTCCCAAGAAAAAATCGTGTCGGGGCTGTAAACAATAGAAGAAATTCCGCGATTTTTTGCTTCCTGGTAAACATAATGTAAAATTTCAGGCGGGACACTCTGTTTGTAAAATTCCTGATTTTTCTGTAAATCGTAAATGCTTGAGCCGTTAAACGCGATTATATATTTTCCGTACTGTTTGTCAGAAATATTTAACTGTTTTACATAAGGCAAAATTCCGTTGTTTGCGCGCCCTGAACATAAAACTACATAAATGCCCTGGTCGCACGCTTTGTGAAGGGCTGAAAGAGTTTTTGGTGTGATAATGCAATCTTTGTTTAATAGAGTGTCGTCTAAATCAAGAGCGATTAATTTTACATTCAATTTTGATTCTGGAATTTTCATAAAAAAGACTTTACACAAGAAATTAAAAAAAATCAACAATCGGGAATATTTGAAAAATCTGTAAAATGTCGTAAAATGAATTATGAAAAAAATTCTTTGTCTTTGTTTGAGCCCGACGATTCAACGAACGCTTTATTTTGAAGATTTAAAAATGCAAAATGTGAATCGTTCAAAATTTTATATCGAAAATGCAAGCGGAAAAGCCGTAAATTCGAGTAGGGTTTTAAATCAGATTAAAAAAAATTGTTCTAGCG
>CAVHIX010000185.1:0-4039 GCA_963636135.1 Anaerovoracaceae bacterium | reverse complement strand
CTGCCCAGGAATTGCAAGACTACAGAAACGATAACCCTAACCCGATTCCGCTTTTCTATCAGACAGGATACTTAACAATAAAAGGTTATGACAAAGAGTTCGGTGTGTATCTTTTAAAATATCCGAACGATGAAGTAAAATACGCCTTTATCAACTCACTTGCTCCAAGCGTTTTGAACATTGAACGCTCGAACGGTCTTGATGTTGTTTCTTTTGCCCGCGATATAAAAAAGGGCAACATTGAAAGCGTGATGAACCGTTTTAAGTCGCTTTTTGCAAGTCTGCCTTACACTACATCAAAAAAGGAAAAAGAAGATTCTGTTGTAGAGCAGAACTTTCAGAATGTGTTCTACCTTGTTTTTACGCTTTTAGGTCAGTGGTCAAAAGTAGAAGAAACTTCAAGTTTTGGGCGTGCAGATTGCGTGCTGGAAAACGGAAACAATGTGTTTATCTTTGAGTTCAAGCGAGATAAAACTGCAGACGAAGCCTTAAAACAAATTGAAGAAGCAAAATATGCAGAACCGTACAAAGCAAGTGGCAGGCGGATTGTAAAAATTGGTGCAAGTTTTTCTACAAAAGAACGAAATCTTAGCGAATGGAAGATTATAGAAGTTTAATTTGAATCAATCTTATATGCTTTTCTTTCAAACAGTATAAATTTTGTGCCATCAATCTCTACGATGGTCGCACCCTGGTCTTTAGCTTGTTCAACCGGTTTCTTATGATTTGGATATAGAAGAAAGAATATCTATTTTTTTTGAAAGCTCGTCAATTTTATTTTCAAGAGTGGCCAAACGTGGAGAAATCAGGTTTAAAAGCAAAGTATTTATTATATTAACTTCCTTTATATTCACATCTTTTTCACTGGAAAAAAGTACTCCACATGAAATATTTAATTCTTCACAGATTCGATCAATAAGAGAAGCGGATGCAAACTGAACGCCTGTTTCTATAAACGAAAGATGTTTTTGCGAAATTTCTAGCCGTTCCGAAAGTTGCCTTTGCGTAAGTCCGGCTTTTTTCCTTTGAGTTTGAAGATTATGGGCAAAAACTTGTGCAACGTTTGTTTTGTTTACATCCATAAGAAAAATTATGCAAAGTATTCCAAAATTTAGAACTCTTTAATTAGTAATAAATATTACTAATTAGGTGTAAAACGGTTGATTTTTGTTCTTTTTGTGATAAGATTTTCTTATGAAATCTAAATTAAAATTCTTTTTTATAACCTTTTTGGTTATGTCAATTTTTAATTCGTGTGCAACATTTGATTCTATAAAATCAGTTATTAAGGAAGCATTTGGTTCGGAGAAAACAGAATCAGTTTCTTCAAATCAGAATAATGTTTCAATAAAAAGTTCAAATGTTGTTCAGTCAAATTTAAAAGTTTTAGCAAATTATGAAATCCCAGAAGATTATTCAAAAGCATATTCATTCAGAACCGGAAAACCTCACGCATTGGCAAAAAAGATTCCAGCAGAAACGGCAAAATTACGAACGACAAATCCTTTTGAATATGTAAAAAAATGTTGCGAGTTTATCAAATTAAACTCAACAGACGATTTTGAAAAGATAAAAATAGCTCACGACATTATAGCTTTGAACATAAAATATGATGCTGCAAGTTTTTGGTCGGGAAACCTACCACGTCAAGATTATGAAACAGTTTTAAAAACTGGTTTTGCCGTTTGCGAAGGCTATTCAAATACATTCAAAAAATTTATGGATGTTTTAGGATTTAAAAATCAAATTGTTCACGGTTATGCTCGTGGCGTTGGAACTTCGCTTTTAACTGAAAATGGAGCAACAAATCACGCTTGGAATCTTGTAAAAATTGAAAACGAATATTATTTAATCGATAGCACTTGGGATTCTGGATATATGGAAGGAAAAAAATCTGTTTAGAATTACAATACGGACTGGCTTTTTGTAAAACCCGAGCATTTTATTTATACACATTATCCTGACAATAAAAATGAACAACTTTTAAAATCACCCCTTTCAAAAGAAGAATTTCTTTTGCTTGCTGAGTTTAGACCGAACTTCTTTGATGTTGCAGAATCTTCGATTCTTCCTAAGAAGCAAAATGAATGTAAATCTTCGTTTGAATTTGATTACAGTTTGAAATCTGATGGAAATTTTTCTTTTACAGTTGCGGATTGTTCATCAAATAAAAATATTCAGAATGCAACATATACATTTAATCAGGAAAATGGCGAAAAAACAGTGATTCAATTTCCAAAAGCGGGAAACTATAAAATCAATGTTTTTTATTTTGCAAAAAATGCGAAATCTGGGGTTTCGTGTGGTGAATTCTATGTAAAAGCAACGGAAAAAAGTTCGATTTTGTATCCGCAACTTTATACAAATTCGTTTAGTGCAAATCTTATTAGCCCAATAGAAATGCCATTAGAATGTAGCAAAACATATCACTTTGAGCTTTCGTGCCCAGAAAAAAAGTTTGTCGCAATAATTTGCGGAAACAACTTTACTCAGATGGCTAAAAACGAATCTGGCAATTTTGAACTTGATTTTACAATTCCTTCTGGAATGACAAAGGTAAATATTGGGGCTTCGTCCTCTGAACGCGGAAGTTATCAGACAATCGTAACTTACACTTGTAAATAATTTTAGGAGGCGATTTTTATGAAATTCTTTTCTTCAATTATAAATAAGATTAAAAATGTTTTTTTGATAGTTCAAAAAAAGTTTAATACAAAGATTTCAGAAATTCGGGCAAAAATTGCAGAATATCAAACAAAAAGAAAACAAAGAAAGGCTGAAAAAGAAGCATTAAAAAATAAAGTAAAAGCAAAAACTTCGTTCAATGCTGAAAATGAAAACCAAAATGAATCTTTTTCATTTGAAGAAAATAAAGAGAAAACAGATTCAACTAAAAAATCTGCAGATACAAAAAAAGCGAAAACTGAAAATAAAACTCTTTCTAAAGCAAAAATCTATTCTTTAAATATTTTTGATGTGTTTTTTGAAGTTCTTTTCTTTTGTGCAATGCTTTTTTACATTATGCCGGATTTCTTAAAAACTTCCACAACAGATTTAGGCGGACTTTCGTTTTTCTTTGAATACATAAAAGAACTTTCTGCATATAACTACACTTTCGCAGCAATTCTTTTGATTTATGTATCGCTAGGCGTTTCAATTTTGTATAAAATCATTTTTTCAATTCTAATTGCAGATGGAAATGCAAAGACTGCAGGCGTACTTGTAATTTTAGCACTTTTTATTGTTTGTACCGAATTTATAAAGCAGAATTTTTGGTGTACCGTTGCAGTTTATTTTTTAATTTACCTTGCCTTTGAACTTCTTTGCGGATTGAAATTTAAAGATCTAATTTTAAAACTTTTGTGCGTTTTGCTTTTGGATTCGGCGTTTTTTGCATTTGTTCTGTATTGCACAGATTCACGCTTTATTTCTAATTTTTAAGAACACCTTAACAATACCCTGCCTTAAAAATTCAAGAATGCTGCAAACTGCAAAAACAAGAAGTACGCAGCCTATAAAATAAAGGGCGAAAAATCTGTCGTTTTCAAAATGAACACCTATTTTTAGCCATTGTTCAAATAAAAGTGCGGTTTCGGCTATGCCTTTTTCACCGTATGAACAAAAAAGTGAGTTTTCGTGAAAAATATAAACGCCAAAGGTTGTTCCAGCAATTGCATTAATCAATTTTGAGTGTCCTATTTTTACATGATTTTTAAAAATATAAAAAACGCTTAGAGAAAGAATTAGCATAAAAATATTTCTGCCATCTTTACAAGCAAAAACATGTCCCATTAATTCGAGTTTTTTGTTATTAGATAAATTTAATTTGTAAAAAGAAAAATTCATTAAAAAGAGGAGTGACCACATTAAAATCAGCAGGATGGGGCAGATTAATCTTGCGTGTTTTTCAATAAAATTATCAGGATTCTTTTTCAGGTAAAAAACTGCGATAAAAACATAAATAAAATCGCCGGTATCTCCAAATTCTCCTACAAAAAAGAAAAATCTAAAAACCGGAATCAGGATTGTCAGAGTTATT
>CAVHIX010000184.1:0-4063 GCA_963636135.1 Anaerovoracaceae bacterium | reverse complement strand
CGCTGAGTTTGATTATAAGCCAGCCGGGAGTTTTAACTTCTGATAAAAATTACGATGCTGAAAATTATAAAAATCTGATTTTGCCAATCTTTAATGAATCTTTAAAAATCTTTGTTGATGACAGAATCCGTGAAGGTGAAAATTTAAAAAAGGATTTGCTTTTAAAACTTGAAAAATTAGAAGAATGTGCAGAATTTTTTAAATCTTTTCAGCCAAAAATGGAAAATCTTTTTAAAGAAACAATTACAAAAAAATTTAAAGAACTTTTGCAGGAAAATTACGATGAAAATCGCGTGATGACGGAAACGGCAAGTCTTTTGGTAAAATATACAATAAATGAAGAAATTGTGCGCCTTTCAAGTCATCTTTGTGCAATGAAAAATGAGATTTTAGAAAATCCTGTTCCAGGAAAAAAACTTGATTTTTTGTGCCAGGAAATAAATCGTGAAATCAACACAATCGGAAGTAAAAATCAGTTTTCGGAAGTTGGCGCGGTTGTAATTAAAGCAAAAGATTCGATTGAAAATATTCGTGAACAATCAAAAAATGTAGAATAGGTGGAAAAATGTACAAAATTAACAAAAAAGAAGGCGTTAGAATTGCAATTAGTGGAAAATCTGGCTGCGGAAATACGACTGTAAGCACACTTTTGGCAAAAAATCTTCAAATTGAACTTATAAATTATACTTTCAGGCAGTTAGCGCAGGAAAAGGGCCTGACTTTAGCTCAAGTGATTGAAAACGCAAAAACAGACGATTCTTACGATAAATATGTTGACACTCATCAGGTTGAACTTGCAAAAAAAACTTCATGCGTTTTGGGAAGCCGACTTGCAATCTGGATGTTAAAAGAAGCAGATTTAAAAGTTTATTTAAAACTCGATGAAAATGTTCGTGCAGAGCGTATTTTAAATAGGGAAGGCGGTTCTTTGGAAGAAATAAAATCGTTTACAAAAATGCGCGACAGTGAAGATTCTCGCCGTTACAAAGAACTTTACAATATTGACAATGATAAATACGATTTTGCAGATTTGATAATCGATACTGAAAAAAATAATCCTGAACAAATCGTAAAAATTATAATCGATGAATTGGTAAAAAGAAATTTAGTTTCTGTTTTGTAATTTAAATTTTTTAATCCAAATAAAAAAAGCCCCTGTGCGAAGCTTTCAAAGGCTAATCGTTCAGGGGTAAAATTTTTTAAACTTTGTAAAATTGGTTTTTATTTTACAACAAAGTTTACAAGTTTATCTTTTACAACGACTGTTTTTACAATCTGTTTGCCGTCGATATATCGTTTTGCATCCGGATTGTTTAAAGCTGATTGTTTTAATTCTTCTTCTGAAGTTCCGGCTTTTGCCTTAAAGTTTCCGCGAAGTTTTCCGTTTATCATTACAACAATTGTTTTTTCATCGTCTTTTGCAAAATCTTCACTGAATTCTGGCCACTTTTCGTATGCAATTGTGTCGTTGTGACCGAGTTTCTGCCACAATTCTTCTGCAAGGTGAGGAGCGTAAGGGCTTAAAAGTTTTACAAAGTCTGACCACATTGCCTTTGGAACTGAATCGAGTTTTGCAATTTCGTTTACAAAAATCATCATTTGGCTGATTGCAGTGTTAAAATTCAATGTTGCAGTGTCGTTTGTAACTTTTTTTACAGTCTGAGCGAAAGTCTTGCGTGCAGAAATTAATTTTTCATCAGTGAGTTTTTGAGTAATGTCGATGTCGCACAAAGGCTTTTCGCTGATTCCCCAAACTTTTTCCAAAAAACGATGGATTCCAACGATTCCTTGAGTTGACCAAGGTTTACTCATTGTTAAAGGACCCATAAACATTTCATACATACGAACTGAATCGGCACCGTAGTCGCGAACTTCATCGTCTGGGTTTACAACGTTTTTAAGCGATTTTGACATTTTGGCAACAATCTGTTCAAGTTTTTCGCCAGTCTTTGTTTCTGTAAAAGTTCCGTCTTCATTTTTTGAAACTTCATCTACAGGAACTAAAGTTTTGTCTGCTCTTTGGAACGCAAATGAAGTAATCATTCCCTGATTTACAAGACGCTGGAACGGTTCTTTTGTAGAAACAACTCCCAAATCGTATAAAACTTTGTGCCAGAATCGTGCATACAAAAGGTGAAGAACGGCGTGTTCAGCCCCACCAATGTATAAATCTACCGGCATCCAGTACTGTTCTTTTTTAGAATCGCAGAATTTTTCCTGATTTTTTGGATCAATGTAACGAAGATAATACCAGCAGGAACCGCCCCACTGAGGCATTGTGTTTGTTTCGCGTTTTGCGTCTTTTTTGCATTTAGGGCATTTGCAGTTTACCCACGAATCGATTGCAGCAAGCGGAGATTCGCCTGTTCCTGTCGGCTGGTAAGATTTTACTTCTGGCAATTTTAATGGAAGTTCTTCTTCTGGCACTGGAACTGTTCCGCAAGAAGGACAGTGAACGAGTGGAATTGGCTCACCCCAGTAGCGCTGTCGGCTAAAAACCCAGTCGCGAAGTTTGTAATTTATTGCCTTTTTTCCAATCTTTTTTTCTTCTAGGAACGAAAGCATTTTTTCGATGGCATCTTTTTTGTTCAATCCGTTTAAAAACTCAGAATTTACATGAACGCCGTCTTCTGTCCAAGCTTGTTTTTGAACATCAACTTCAGATTTTAGAACTTCGATTATAGGAAGATTGAATTTTTTTGCAAAATCCCAGTCGCGAGTGTCGTGTGCTGGAACTGCCATAATTGCACCTGTTCCGTAAGAAATTAAAACGTAATCTGCAATCCAGATTGGAATTAATTTTCCATTTACAGGATTTATTGCATAACTTCCAGAAAAAACGCCGGTTTTGTCTTTGTTTAAATCCGTTCTTTCAAGGTCAGATTTCTTTGCAGCTTCTTCAATGTATTTTTGAACAGCAGCCTTTTGTTCCTCTGTTGTAATAGAAGGCACAATCTTATGTTCCGGGGAAACGACCATGTAAGTTGCACCAAAAAGAGTGTCGCATCGAGTTGTGTAAACTGTAAGATTTTGGTCAGTTGGTTTTCCGTCTTTGTCTGCAACGGTAAAAGTAACTTCAGCCCCTGTAGATTTTCCAATCCAGTTGTGCTGCATAAGTTTTACGCTTTCTGGCCAGTCAAGAGTGTCCAAATCTTTATCAAGGCGGTCAGCATAGGCTGTAATTTTTAGCATCCACTGGCGGATTGTTTTGTGTGTAACCTGAGAATGACAACGTTCGCATCGACCTTCTTTTACTTCTTCGTTTGCAAGCCCTGTCTGGCAGCTTGGACACCAGTTGATTGGAGTTTGAGCTTCGTATGCAAGACCCTTTTTATAAAGCTGAAGGAAAATCCACTGCGTCCATTTGTAATATTCAGGTTCGCAAGTAGAAACACAGCGATCCCAGTCGTAACTAAAGCCCAAAGATTTAATCTGTTTTGTAAAATGGGCGATATTTTCGTTTGTAGTGATTTTTGGATGAGTTCCCGTTTTAATTGCATAATTTTCTGCAGGAAGTCCGAATGCGTCGTATCCCATCGGGTGAAGAACATTGTAGCCGTTCATTCTTAAATAGCGGCAGTAAATGTCCGTTGCAGTGTATCCTTCCGGGTGGCCAACATGTAAGCCCGCTGCTGAAGGGTAAGGGAACATATCAAGAACGTACATTCTTTTTTCTTTTGGATATTTTTCGTCTTCTGTAACTTTAAAAGTTTTGTGTTCGTCCCAAAATTTCTGCCATTTTGGTTCAATTTCGCTGAATGGATATTTTGACATTTTTTATGCCTCGAAAATTTTGTAAATATTGTTATAAGTATATTGAAAATTCTTTGTTTATGGAAGAGATTGGATTTTCACAAGGCCCGGGTACGATTTTTGTTTTTCTAAAATGAAAACATCTTTTAGGGGGTGTAAATCAAATTCGTTTATGTACCAGCCTGAAATTTCTTGTAAATTTATAATATTTAAAGAAACTGTATGCTGAATCGGTAAAATTTCGGCATCATCGAGTAAAATTTGTTCCGCTTCAGAAAGAAGTTTGAATCGCGTTGAATCAGTGTAAAGA
>CAVHIX010000183.1:0-4092 GCA_963636135.1 Anaerovoracaceae bacterium | reverse complement strand
ACTGTACTTCAAATTTGTACCCTCACTTTATTTTCGGGTATTTTTTGACTGTACTAAAATTGACTTTTTCAGAAATGCAATTTTCTTTATCTGATTACTTTTCACGCCATTCCCCCTACCACGACCAGAGTTTTACACCAAGCGAAAGAACCACCCCAAAATATGCAGGATATTCGTCGGTATCTATAAAATGGTATGAAGTGTTCTGATCGGCACCGCTGTTTTTATTGTTGCCGTAAGTGTATCGTTCCTTATAAATTGAATCGTCGATTGCAGTGTAATAACTGTACAAAAGTCCGACTGAAGCTGTCAAATTAATCGGTAAAACTTTATTTCGATTTGTGTAAGACGCTTCAAATTTTAAAATGTGCATCCAGTTATAAGCCCCATCGCGCAAGAAATATTTTTTCAATTCATTTCGATTTTTTGGCGACAATTCTGAATAAAGCGAAGAACCTGGAACCGCTTGGCTTCCAAAATCAGCACCATGACGAATAAACTGATACTGAATTGCAGTTCCCCAACCGCAAGAAGGTTTAAAATCAAAACGAACCAAAGTTTCATCAGAGTTCGGGTCAAGATAATAGCCTAAACTAGAACCGTTATTCGTGTAACTTTCAGAAATATATTTTCCATTGTACCAAGGGGTGTAATTTACCATTTGATGAGTGTAACAATACGGTTCAACTTTTGTATATCGAATAGAAACTGAAGCAAAATTTAATCCCGAAATTGCAAGTTTTCCACCTAACTGACCGGCAAACATTGCTCGCGGAGAAGTTCGAATATCGTTGTTGATTCCGTTAATTTCATCTACAAAAATTGAAGCCCAAATTGAGCCCACACCAGGTTTACGAATCTTTAAATCACCAAAAAGGGCCGTATTATCGTAATCGCCGTAATTATTCTGCGCAATAACATAATTTATAACCGGGAACAAATATCCAATTTCAAGTCGTTTTGGCCAAACTGTAGAAGAACCAAAATCTACATGCAAAAACGGAAAATCAAATTCGAGCATATTGATTGAAAAAAGATTCTGATAAAATTCTGCATCATTCATTCCCGGATTTGTAGGATATGAGTTCACCATGTAAGCCTGATTTGGATATTCAAGAGAGCCCGTTAAACTTGAAAATTTTATAAATTTAAAAGGCGAAACTAAAAATTCCCCGCCAAAGAAAGGACGCGCCATTTTATTCAAAACTAGAGAACTTCCGTCATCCATTGCGGCCCATTCTCTTCGATAGCGGCCAATTTTCAACTGCAATCGGCTTTCAAACAAATCAGAAGTAATTTCACCAAACATAGAAGGCGCAATTGCAAGATTATTAGGCCATCCTTCAAGTCCGGAAGCATCAAGATTCGTTAAAAAATAAACTGAACCATCCCAAGTTTTTGAATAACTGTAAGGCAAAACCGAAGCGTTGTAATAACTTTTTATTGTGCGTCTAACCGGTTCCCTTAATTCGCGTGCAGAATCTCCGCTTCCGACCATTACGCCGTCTAAATAATCGTAAACTGAATAACCTGTTTCGTTAATCGGATTATTATTCTCATCTACAGCAGTAGTTTTGTAATCCGTATCATACCAGTTGTAGCCGATAAAATAATCGCCACGATAATAAAGCGGCATTGTAGACATATTTGCGTTTACATTAAATTTATAGGAAAGGAATTTTGAAAGATCGCCTTTAAAATCTAACCCAGCAGAAATATCGATTCCGTACTGGTCCATTTCCTTAAAACTGTAAATACCGCCGGAAACAAAAGAATCCATTTTAAAATCGTATAAAAAACTTACCGGAAGTTCTTCGTTTTTATTGTCAGCGATTGTGTGCAAAAATCCCTGTTTTCGTTCTGATTTTTTAGGATTTAACGCTTCAATATACTGATTTATGATTTTTAATTCTTCAGGTTTTAATTCTTCTGCATGATCTAAAGTCTGATTAATTGCATTTAAAATTTGTTTTGCTGAATAAGGTTTTGCACCAATTAAATAATCGCAATATCCTTTTGTCTGGGCATATTCCAAAAAAGTGTAAATTTCATCATTTAAATAAACATTTGACAAAGTCTGTGCAAAAATAGAAAAACAAAAAAACAAATTTAAAAATATAAAAGCAATTTTTTTCATAACAGAACCATTATAATTTTTTTTTTAGATAATTTCAATTTATCCGTTAAAAGAGTTTGCATTCCGCTCCAAGTGAAAGTTCAGCCCCTTGAGCAAAATCTCCAGTTTGATTTTTATTATTGAATACAAAACTGTAAATCAATTGCCCGGTGAATGTAAAATGTTCATTTAAAATATATTTTCCTTTTAAAGAAATCTGATTTGTAAACTGAACTGTCCCTGTTAATTTCATATTCTGGGCTAAATCAACTGCATCATCATCTGATAAAAGGCCCAAATTTCGCAAAACGCTCGGATAGTACGCTGAATATTCTGTTCCGTCAATTTCAACGCTGCTATTAAAAAGCCCAAACGAATTTGTTCCGTGTGCCAAAAAAAGATAATCCATTTCGGCTTCCCATTTATTTATATTAGAATATTTTGCGCGAGTCTGAAAACCAACTGCATCCGGCCCAAAAGGAGAACCAATCCACGAACAAATCGGATCTGAACCATTACTCTGCATATCGTATCGATAACTGTAAAGCGACCAGGCACTTCCCTGTTTTATGTACAAAAATGGAGAAGTATAAATGCCTTCCAATCCGTAATACCAGAATCCGCCGTTTTTATCAGATTTTGTATATTCTGTTCCAATCTGAAAACCAAGGCTGTCCGGCAAACATTTTCCCGCAACCGAAGATTTTTCCTGTTCAGATTGAATTTCATTTTGAGCGTACAAAGCATAAATTCTTAAATTTTTAATAGGAGTTACTTCAACCTGAATGCCCATATACTGACAAGTGTTTGCCTCGTCGTACCAGTGAGATTCATTTTCAGTTAAATCTTGAGTCCATGCCCCGTGAGAATGCATAAACATAAGCGGATTTAAAAAGCGAGTTTCGTAAGGTCCGTAAATAAAAGTACCCTCTACAATTCCAAGTTTGAGCCACGACCAGTAAGGGCGAACATCCAACTGATGAACATAAAAATATCTTTTTGGCGAAACCTGAACTACATCAAGATTATAGCGAACATATTTATTATAAACATTTAACTGAGCATAAAAATCAGTTTGAAAAGTTGAATTATAAATTATACTTCCGGTAATCGTTTTTCCAATTTGAAGGCCCTGACGATTCACATTAAAATTAATTCCCCAATCTTTTAAGGCAATTCCCCCGCTCGCATACGCTTTTAAAGGCTGAAAAAACTCAAAAGTTGTCCCCGAAATTGGAAGATTTATAAAATTTGAATCTTCTGTAAGGCCCCAGAAATTTTTTGTAATCGCCGGCGCAGAATTGATTAAAAAATAATCCGACCAGCCAAGATTTACATCCGCCTGAATAAAATTTTTTCGTTCTGCCAAATTAAAAGTAGATGAAGCTCCATAATTTGAAAAAGTAGTTTTTAGTTTTCCTGCAGTACCCGATTTATTTCCGGAATAAGATTTTGTAACATTTTGAAAATTTTCTATATTAAATAGCGATGAAACCGAAGAGCCTAACCATTTTCCCGTATAATCAGTTGCAAAACTCCAGTCAAGATTTTTATTCGTTTTGTAAGAAAGCGTTGGATTTCCTTCCAAATTAATAATTGCAAATCCGCCTTTAAAATTGATTTTAAAAGAAGAATCATACAAAAAGGCCTGAATTTTATCGTAAAGTTTTTTGCTTCCGTCTGAAAGTTTATCGTAATCCACATCAGAAAAATAAAGTTTCAATTCCCCAACAGAAAGAGGCGCATTTACCGCAAAACTTGCTTTTTTCTGTTCACTGTTTAAAACCTGAAGCGCATCGTAAACCCAATGCCCCGCCTGAATTAATTCCTGATTTCCGTAAGTTTTTGAAAATCCGTAAAAAACAAAACACAAATTTAATAAAATAAATAAAACCTTTTTTTTCATAGACTGTTTATTATACAGAATTGCACTTTAAAACTTCAATAAATTTCAAAAATAAAAAGAAGTTATCGAT
>CAVHIX010000182.1:0-4094 GCA_963636135.1 Anaerovoracaceae bacterium | reverse complement strand
GATTTATGCTGTGCCCTTCCATATCCTGAATTATAAAATCGTAATTATTCCAGGAAACTTTTTCGAATTTTACAGGAACTTTTCCAAAAAGATCAAAAACAAATCCTCCCAAGGAATCAAAATCGTCTTCCGGAAAATCAGAATTAATCGTATCGTTTAAATCGTCAAGATCAACCCGCGCGTCACACAGATAAGAATTATTTCCAAGCGGAACAATATCTTCTCGTTCATTGTCAAATTCGTCCTGAATGTCGCCAACGATTTCTTCAATTATGTCTTCCATCGTGATAATGCCGGCAACCCCACCGTATTCATCAATTGAAATTGCAATGTGAAGATGTTTTCGCTTAAATTCGCGCAAAAGAGAATCCAAATGTTTTGTTTCCGGAACGAAATACGGTTTTCGAATAATTTTTTCAATTTGAATCTGCTGATTTGAAGGATTATTTCCAATCGCGTAAACAATATCTTTTACATACAAAACGCCGATTACATTATCAATCGATTCTTTATAAACCGGAAAACGCGAATGCCCGCTCTGCGAAATTTTTTCAAACAATTCTTCAGTTGTACTTTCAACATTTATAAAATCAACATCAATTCGAGGAACCATAATTTCTTTTACAGTTGTGTTATGAAGTTCTTCGATTCCCTGAATCATATCTTTTTTTTCTTCATTAAAAATTTTCTGCTGTTCCTGGGAAAGTATTTCTTGAGTCTGAGGTTCAGCATTTTTTTTCTTTAAAAGATTTAAAAAGCCCATAAATTTTCCTAGATTAATTTTTCATTTTCAAAAAAAACTAATAATTCTTCCTGAAGTTTTAACATTTCACATTCCGGACTAACATCTTTTTCAATATGCTCTTCCCCGTGATCAAAACCATTTAAATGAAGAATCCCATGGATTAAAAGTCGTTTTAACTCCGTATTTTCCGGAACTTCAAAATATTCAGCATTTTTTGGCAAAGTTTCTACACTCAAAACAATATCGCCAACATTTTTCCACAAAACGCCGTCTTCCTCATAAGATTCATCATTTTCAAAAGACAAAACATCAGTTGCTGAATCAATTTTTCGATATTCATTATTTAAATTTTTTATAAAATCGTCATTACAAAGCATTACAGAACATTCTTCATTGTCGTAATTCAATTTTTGCATAACTTTCAACAAAAAAGGCTCAACATTATCAAAAAACGAAGGAGTCAGAATTTCTTCCTGTGAACAAACAAAAACCCGATTAGACATTCTTTTTTACCTCGTCTAAAGTTTTATCGCCTAAATCTTCTGAATATTTTTCTGACTTTTGGATTTTTGCAGATTTTTCTGATTTTTCCATTTTTTCTACAGTTTCAGCAGCAGATTTTTGTTCAATTTTATCCGGATCTTTCTGATTTGGATATTTTATTCGCGAATGATAATAACCAACCAAAATTTGAAGAAATGTATCCTTTATTTTTGAAATGTCACTGAAAGTCAAATCACAACTATTCAACTGTTTTTGTTCAATTTTGCCATTAATCAAAGCCTGAATAAATTTATCCAAGCGGTCTTCTGTCGGATTATCGAGCGATCGGCAAGCTGATTCAACTGTGTCGGCAAGCATAACAACGGCAGCTTCTTTTGTTGACGGCGGATTTCCATAATATGTAAAATCGCTGATATTAACATTCGGATCTTCTTTTTTTGCCTTTTCATAAAACCATGTGATTACACCATTTCCGTGATGCTGTTCAATAATATCAATAATCTGTTTTGGAAGGCGAAGCTGATGGGCCTTTTCTACTCCATGGCGAACATGAGAACGAATTACAGAAACTGAAAGGTTTGGCGCCAAATCGTCGTGTTTATTAATTCCGTCGTACTGATTTTCCGTAAAATATTCCGGTTGATCAATTTTTCCAATATCGTGATAATAACCACCAACGCGTGCCACAAGAGAATTTGCCCCAATTTCACGACAAGCCGTTTCTGCAAGTTGGGCAACCATTATCGAATGCTGATAAGTTCCAGGGGCCGTAACAAGAAGCCGGCGCAAAAATGGAGTGTTCAAATCACTTAAATCCATCAATCTGAAAATACTTGCCGTATTAAGCATTAATTCAATTGGAGTTAAAAATCCTAATGCCAAAATCCCTGATAAAAATCCGTTTAGAGCAACACCGATTAAAACCCAGCCCTTTGTTGAAAGAGATGAAAGTCCGATTGTCGACAAAACTACAACGAGCATTACATTTATCAAAGCAATTAAAACTGAAATTACAACCATATCCATTCGGCGTTCAATTTTTCGAACTACAATAGCCGAAGCAAAACAACTTGAAAGCGTGTACAAAAATGCGACTAAACTCCAGTCAGTAACATTATAAACTCCGAGTGCCAAAATTAAACTGAAAATTGTTGCCGTTAAAGTTCCGTACAAAATTGAAACTATTAATATGAAGAAAACCGCCGGAATTACGATTAAAACTGAAAAAACATCCGAAAAATATTGCGTTTTAAATGCAAAGGCCGCCGCCGCGTAAACGAGCATAAAACACACGACCTGAAAAATCTGTTCCCTGAGTAAAATTTTTCTTCCGTACGGAATATATGTGTAAAGCAAAACCCACATTACAGCAAGCAAAAACAAATACAATTCATTATCTGCAAAAAGCCGCAAATCGATATAATCTTTTGATTCAGAAAGTTTTTGAAGTTTTTTATAATCTTCTTCTTCGATTTTAAAACCTTTTCGAATAATTTTTTCACCTTCTTCAATCTGAACATTCAAATCCAAATCTAACGGGAAACTTTTTGGCGCAATAATTGTTCGGTCGGAAATCATTCCAATTTCAAAATCTTTTATATTAAAAGAAGAAACTGTTTTGCTTGTTGCAACATTAAAAAAGTTTAAAACCGAAATCAAAATAAAACCGATTGCAATAAGTAAGATTTTTCCTTTATTCTTTTTAACAACTGCTGAAAAATTTTGCATTGTTTGACTTTTTTCTTTTTTACTCATTTGATTCTCTTTCATACGCTTTTACAATTTTTTTAACTAACGGATGACGCACGACATCTTCTGAAGTTAATTCCATTATTCCAATTTCATTTATTGAAGATAAAATTCGCACAGCTTGAATTAAACCACTTGGAATCTTTTTTGGCAAATCAATCTGCGTAACATCTCCAGTAATGAAAACTTTTGCTCCTTCGCCCATTCGGGTTAAAAACATTTTCATCTGTTCATTTGTTGTATTTTGAGCTTCGTCTAAAATAATAACGCTGTTATTCAAAGTTCGCCCGCGCATATACGCTAAAGGGGCAACCTGTATTATTTCAGATTCAATCAATCGTTTTACAGTTTCACGAGGAATTATGCTTTCCATAGAATCGTAAAATGGCTGCAAATACGGACTGATTTTTTGCTCTAAATCGCCTGGCAGAAAACCTAAACTTTCACCGGCTTCTACAACGGGGCGTGTTATTATTAATCTATTGACTTTATGCGAAAGAATCAACCTCAATGCTTCAGCGACTGCCAAAAAAGTTTTTCCACTTCCAGCAGAACCAGTACAGAAAACCATATCTTTTGTGCGCAAAAGCTGAACATAATCAGCCTGATTTTGAGTGTGCGGATAGATTTTTCGAAGCGCACCCGGAACAAAAATCGAACATTCTTCTATATTTGCGTGTTTTTCCGTATTTAAAACTGAAGTAATTATATCCTGTGAATTTTTTTCGCCATCAGAAATTTCATCTACAATTCTATCTATAATAAATTTAAAATCTTCCTGAACTGAAATTTCATCGGTATCAATAGAAAGTTCGTTTCCGGTCGTGTAAACAGGAACGCCTAAATGCTTTTCAATGAGTGCTAAATTTTTATCATTTGTTCCGCAAACTAAAGAAAGAATTTCCTGATTTGGAACAACTATTGTATATTCATTTTTCACGCTACAATCCATATTTTAAATAAACTATTTTACTTGTCAAGAACCCTTCTATTTTAGCTGCCAAGTTCCGTAATCGTCTACAATTTCTGCCTTGAAACTACTCATCGGTCGCCAGCTGATTGAAATTGTCATGTACGGATTAAAATCGTAATATTG
>CAVHIX010000181.1:0-4120 GCA_963636135.1 Anaerovoracaceae bacterium | reverse complement strand
GAATAAACTTTATTACAAATTGTATATCGAAGCTTCGGATATGGTTGTTTTAGTTCCTGTAGAAAAGGCCGAAGATTTAGGAATTCGTAAAATCGTAAATGCTGAAGAAGCACAACAAGCTATAAATTTACTTTCTGAAGAAGGGGAACCAATCACTTCTGACTGGAAACTCCGCTATCAGACAAATCTTGAACTTTTAAAAAAGGGAACAATCGCTGATATTGCAAAAATTGTTCGCTGTCTTTACAATCGCAGTAAAGTAAAAGAATTGCCGATTTTGGAACGAAAATTATATGATCAGGCAAAAAAACTTCTTGAAGATGAAATTTCAATTGCTATGGGGCGAGATGCAAAAGATGTTGAAAGCGAAATCATGGTAAAACTCGAACCGCCTGGAGCATTGCTTAAAGTTAAACATAATCTTTTTGAAGATGATGATGAAGATGACGATTTAATGAACGATATTTCTGATTCAAAAGATAAAGATGATGACGACGATGATGATGGTGATAGCGACGAAGATTCTTCTTCTGATGCTGATTCATCGAATGATTTTGATGACGAAGACGAAAGTTTTTAATTCTTATGAAAAATAAAATCGCTGTAATTGTAACTGCCGCTGGAACTTCTTCAAGGCTCGATTTAGGCGTGAAAAAGGAATTTTTGCCTTTAAAAAACGGAACGGTTCTTTCTGAAAGTGTAAAATCGTTCGTAGAATCCTGTGATGTGCAGATTTTAGTTGTAACTTATTTAAAAGGCACTTTAGAAGAAACAAAAAAGGCTTTATTCAGTGACAGTTCGCTTTACAAAAAATTAAATTTTTTAATTTCTGAAAAAAATTTGGTTTTAAATTTCAGTGAAGGCGAAGAAACTCGTCAAAAATCAGTTTTTAGCGGTTTAACATCGATTGAAAAAATAATTCTTTCAAAAAAAGAAAATTTAAGCGAATATTCAGTTTTAATTCACGATGGGGCGCGCCCGTTTGTAAGTTCAGAAACGATTCAAAATGTGATTTTGGCAACTGCTGAATTTGGTTCAGCTGTTCCTGGTCGGCGTCCAACTGATTCTGTGGTTCAGATTAGCGAAAACGGATTTATGGAAAGGGCAATCAATCGTGACACTTTGAGTTTAGTTCAGACTCCGCAGGGTTTTTTATTTGAAAATCTTTTTGAAGCGTATAAAAAATCTTTAAATGACAATAATATTTACACCGATGACACTGCAATCTGGCAGAAATATGTTCAAAATGCAAAAACAAAAATCGTTCCAGGAAGTGAAGAAAATATAAAAATCACTTTTAAAAACGATTTAAGGAATCTTTTTTAAATGATAAAAGTTGGTTTAGGTTACGATATTCACAGAATGAAAGAGGGCCGTCGCCTGATTTTAGGGGGCGTGGTTCTTCCGTTTGAAAAGGGCGAGGACGGGCATTCTGATGGGGATGTTTTATTTCACGCGATAAGTGATGCGCTTCTTGGGGCGAGTGGCCTTGGCGATATTGGAAGTTTTTTTCCGCCAGAAGAGCCAAAATGGAAGGACGCGGATTCTTCGGTTCTTTTAAAAACGATTTGGAATAAAGTTTTAGAAAATGGCTGGCAATTAGAAAATTTGGATTGTGTTATAAAACTTGAAAAACCAAAATTTTTACCTTTCCGGGAAAGCGTTATAAAATCGATTTCTGAAGTTTTGAATGTTCTAAGCGAAAAAATTTTTGTAAAAGCTAAAACTGGTGAAAAATTGGACAGCGTTGGGCAGGGCCTTTCTGTTGAAGTTTGGTGCGTTTGTCTTTTGTCAAAGCAGGAAAAATAAATGGTTGAAGATATTTTAATTTCTGTAAATCCGGAAGAAGAAAAAAATCAAAAATTAATTGAAAATCTAATTTATAAAAAATTGCAGGAAAAATCGATTAACGCAAAAAATCATAAAATTGAATCTGTTTTTTTTAAAAGATCGATTGATGCTCGGCGCGGAAAATTAAAAATCAATTTGAAATTTAAAGTTTACATTGATCAAGAGCCGGATTTAGAAGAAGAAAATGAAATTCCGGAATGGAAAAATGTTTGTTCGCAAAAAAAAGTTGTAATTGTGGGCTCGGGGCCAGCGGGGCTTTTTGCGGCGTTAAAACTTTTGGAAGATGGCGTGTGTCCAATTATTCTTGAGAGGGGAAAAGATTCTTCTTCGCGTAGAAAAGATATTGCAAAAATTTCAAGAGAATGTTTTGTTGATGAAAATTCGAATTATTGTTTTGGCGAAGGTGGGGCAGGCACTTTTTCTGACGGAAAACTTTATACTCGAAGTAATAAACGCGGAAATATCAAACGGATTTTAAATATTTTAGTTCATTTTGGGGCAAATCCGAAAATTTTAACTGATGCTCATCCGCACATTGGAACTGAAAAACTACCAAAAGTTATAAATCAGATTCGGTCTTTTATTGTTGAAAAGGGCGGCGAATTTTATTTTAACACGAAATGTACAGGATTTTTATTTGAAGAAAAAACTGTAAAAGGCGTTCAAACGGAAAATCTTTTAACCGGTGAAAAGTTAGAAATTCTTTGCGATAAAGTGATTTTGGCGACAGGTCATAGCGCAAACGATGTTTATGAAATGATTGCAAAATTTAATCCGTTGGCGCTTGAAGCAAAAACTTTTGCAGTTGGCGTTCGGGTTGAGCATCCGCGGTCAGAAATTGACAATATTCAGTTCCACGGAAAAACGCAAAATATGGAAGCGGCCGAATATGTGTTAAAAACTCAGGTTGAAGGGCGTGGCGTTTATTCATTTTGTATGTGCCCGGGCGGATTTGTCGTTCCTTCTTGTACGAGCGAAAATGGAATTGTTGTAAACGGAATGTCTGCCAGTGGTCGAAATTCAAAATGGTCGAATGCGGCGATTGTCGTTGAAACTCGCGCTGAAGATATTCCCCAAAAATTTGTAGAAGAAGCTGAAAAATCTGGGTGTAAAGCGTTGGCGGGCCTTTATTTTAGAACTTTCATTGAAAGTGAAACCAAGAAAAATGGCGAAGGGCAAAAGGCCCCTTCTCAAATGTTAAAAGATTTTATTTCTGGGCGGGAATCAAAAGAATTAATTCAAACGAGTTTTACTCCGGGCGTAAAATCTGCGCGGTTAGATTTATTTTTGCCTGAACAAATTTCGTCTAGGCTAAAAAAAGCGTTTTTAGATTTTAACAAAAATATGAAAGGTTTTATTTCTGACAACGCAATTTTAATCGCAAGTGAAACGCGAACGAGCACTCCGTGTAGAATTTTACGAAATCCGGAAACGCTCGAATCTGATTTTATAAAGGGCCTTTACCCAGCCGGCGAAGGAAGTGGTTATTCTGGCGGAATTGTTTCTTCTGCAATGGATGGCGAAAAAGTTGCTTCCCAAATTTTAAAAATATGGAAAAAATAGCCGTTTGTGCAACTTATCTTGTTGAAACTTCTCCTCAAAGTTTGCCATTGGGGGCTGCTTGCATTGCGAGTGCGATAAAAAATTGCAAAAATTTACAAAATTTTAAAGTTTCGCTTATTTTTCAGAGCCTTGAAGAAAAAAATAATTTGCTGATTGAAAAACTTTTTTCTTTTAAAAAAATCGATTATCTGATTTTGAGCGTTTTTGTCTGGAATCGTTTTCAACTTGAAGAAGTCGCTTTTAAAATAAAACAAAAATTTCCTGATTGCGTGGTGATTTCTGGGGGGCCGGAAGTTACGGCAAATCCGTTTACATTTAAAAATTTTGATTTTCTTGTTTGTGGCGCTGGTGAAGAGGCGATTTGTAATCTTTTGCTGAATCTTGAAAAAAATGATTTTCAAAAAATTAATGGCGTTTATAAAAATGGGGAAAAAGCTGTTTTTCCAGTGGTGAGGGCAAAATCTCCGGATATTTTAAAAATTTCGTCTCCATATTTGGATGGAACGCTGGATCCGGGACCGTTTGGCGGGGCTCTTTGGGAATTGGCGCGTGGCTGTCCTTTTAAATGTTCGTATTGTTATGAGTCGAAGGGTGAAAAATCGATTCAGTATTTTCCGTTGGAGCGAATTGAAAAAGAACTTGAAATTTTTAATCAGAAAAAAATAAGTCAGGTTTTTGTTTTGGACCCGACTTACAATGTGAATAA
>CAVHIX010000180.1:0-4166 GCA_963636135.1 Anaerovoracaceae bacterium | reverse complement strand
CTTTTAAATAATCTGCAATTTCATTTTCTTCAATGTAAGTCCAAACCGGCTCATTTTCGTATTTTGAATCGTCAATCACACCCGAAAAAAGCGTTCGTTCTGCAAATTTATTCACCTGAAGAATTTTCCATTCTTTATCAACGATTACAATTCCTGTCGCCAACGAATCTAAAAGAGAAGTCAAAAGCTGATGTTCATCAGAAATTTCAAGCAAAATCGATTTTAACTGTTCATTTGAAAGTTTTGGAAGAGATTTTATAACTTTTTCTAAAAATCCACGCATTATTTTGTTCCGTAAATTTTATTAATTTTTGAAAGTTCTTTTACAAGATTTTCAAAAGCCGCCTGCACACTCTGATTATAAGTTGTAATATTTGAATAACAATTTTTCAATTCTTTTAAAGTTTCAAACGCCTTGTAAGTGCCCTGCGCCGACGACAAAAGGGCCTTTTGTTCCTTTATAATCGCCTGAATAAAAATTTTTAGCATAATTCGCGGCTCAAAATTATTACAATCTTTTATGACTTTTTGAATTTCAGGGATTTTAAAAGAACTTATATCAGTATAAAAATCTTTTGCTTTCTGTTCCAAATCATTAAATTTTACAGGCAAAAAATTAAGCAAAAAATCGTTTATAGTTCCGTTAAAATTTTTATTATGAAAAACCCGCGTTATAACCTGTTTTTGACTTTCCAAAGAGCGCTCAGAAAAATTATAAATTCGCACGCGACTCAAAATTGTTGGCATAACGGCGCTTTTTTTACTTGTTGTCAAAATAAAAACTGTGTCTTCCGGCGGCTCCTCAAGGATTTTTAAAAGGGCATTTCGAACATTTTCAAGCATTTTGTCAGCATTTTCAATGATTATAGTTTTTTTGCCCTCTTGAGCTTTTAATCTTGCCCACGAAGAAACATTTCGAATATTATTAATCGGAATTGAATTTTAGTTTCTTCCAACGGCGGAATTTTATGCGGAAAATCAATATTTTCTAATTCTTCGTCGATTTCACCAATCACACTCGCAATTTTTGAAATATTTGAATCGCCTTGCCACAAAATCTGATTAAACCGCGATGTCAATTTTCGAATACTTCTTATAAAAAGATAGCGAGTTGCCTCAATATACGGCGCATTTTCGTACAAAGCATTAATAAAAGTTTCTTTTGACGCTAAAATTTCAGGGGAACAATCGCGACTTCCGGCAATAATCACATTCTGATTTACGAGGGCCTTATTCGAAAGACAATTTGAACAGGTACAAAGCCAGTCGCCTTTTTTTTGCCCCTTACACGAAAGAACGCGGGCCAACTCTAGCGCTGTAGAAAGTTTTCCAGCCCCAGAATTTCCGTTGAACAAAATCGCCCCAGGAAGATTATTTTTTTGAATGTCATTTTTTAAAAGAGAAGTAACGCTTTGATTTACAATATTTTCGAACATAAAATCCTTTTAAATATTTTGCAAATTTTGATTTACAGATGACAAAAAGTAGTCGTATCCGATAACTGAACCAAAAAATTTATAGAAAAGCGAAGGCTCAAAAAATTCTTTTATATTTTTCCAAAACGGCATAATCTGCAAAAGAAGCAAAATAAAATAGCAAACCACAAGGCCCTCAAAAAGTCCAAAAAAGGCCCCAAGCGTTCGGTCAAGGCCCTTTAAAATCTGCCCGCTAAAACATTTTTGAAGCAAATGTTGAATAATTTTTATAATTAAAAAAACAATCATAAAAATCAGCAAGAAAGAAAGAATTTTTGAAATCAAAACGCTTTTTACAATATTATCAAGATAGGATTCCAAAAGAGGCGTAAAAATTATAGCAACCACAAGGCCGGCAATCACGCTAACCTTTCCAAAAAGTTCTTTTATGATTCCGCGAACGATTCCGCTAAAAAAGAAAAATAAAACTACGGCACAAAAAACTAAATCGATTGTAATCATTTTATTTCCTGTTTTTCTGCAATTTCTGAAAAAATTATAGACGCGATTTTCAAGGCCGGCTTTTCACCTTCGCTTAATTTTTTTGAATTTTCTGCAAATTTTTCAAGATTTTCTTTCTGGCTGATTTCCAAAAGGGCTTTTTTCAAATTTTCACTCGTACAATCTTTTCCAAGAAGAACTTTTGCCGCCCCAGATTTTTCAAAAAAGGCCGCATTATCAACCTGATCGCCACGAGTTCCGCTTCCACACAAAGGAATTAAAACCATCGGCTTTGCGCAAACCGAACATTCCCAAATTGAATTGGCACCCGCACGACTTAAAACAATATCGCTCGCCTTTACAACATCTTTCATTTCGCTGTAAATAAAATCAAAATGAAGGTAAGACGGATTTTGAATATTGCAAGAAAAATTTTTTCCAGTCTGATGAACAACAATAAATCGTTCAGTTAAAAAATCAATATTTTCTACTATTAAATTGTTAATCTGAAGAGCGCCACTACTTCCGCCTAAAACGAGCAAAATCGGTTTTTCATGCGTTTCAGGGATATTCAAAAAATCAAGGCCCTTTTTCTTGTCAGCCAAATAAAAATACGGGCGAATCGGATTTCCAGTAACAACAGTTTTTTCCCTGATTTTTGGAGGAAAATAAGACGCCGTTTCTTTATATGATAAAAGGATTTTTTTTGCACTTTTACTGTTCAATCTTGTTGCAAGCCCTGGAGTAAAATCGCATTCGTGTGTAAAAACAGGAACTTTTAAAAGTTTTGCACTAAAACACGGAGGAACGCTAACAAATCCACCTTTACTGAACAAAATATCCGGTTTAATTTTTAAGATTTTAAAAAACGAAACTACAAATCCGGCAAAAATTCTAAAAATATCAGAAAAATTTTTTAAACTAAAATAACGCCTCAATTTTCCGCTCGGAATTCCAACAAAATGATCCACGGATTTTTCGCCATTTTCGTCAACATTATTTTCTACAAGATTTTTATCCATTCCCTTTGATGAGCCAAACCACCAAAGTTCAAGATTTATTTCATTCTGCTTACAGATTTTTTTTAATTCATCGCAAACTGCCAGGCCCGGATAAATATGACCGCCAGTTCCGCCGCCTGTAAAACACACTTTCAACTTTTTCATAAATTAATTCTAAACTTAATTTTAAAAATTTACAACATTTTCAAAATAGACTATTTAAACAGGCAGAAATTATTTTCACTCAATTTTTGAACATATTCAGAATCCGGCATCACAATTTTTGCACTCAATAAAAAATCTTCGTAAATAGAAAAATTATTTAAAAAACAAAAATTCAATTTAAAAAAACTAAGCCGAACAATGTAATCTGTTCCAATAAGATTGTATTTTGCGTTCCATTTTGCAGTTTTTTCCGGATTAATCAAAATATAATCAAAAACAGAATGCAAAAGTTCTTCAAATTCTAAAAATTCTTTTGTAGTTGAAAAACTTTTTTGCACAAGCATCACAGTTTCCGGGAAAACCGAAAAAGTTCCGATTACAGAATCGTATTCGTTTTGCATATCGAGGGCAATTTTATTTTTTCGGTCTTTTTTTGTCGCAATACTCGCGTAAGGCTCACTCAAAATCCCATAACGAACAGAAAAATTTGCAAGTTTCGGCACTAAATCTACCATTTCATCCAAATCGTTTAAAATAATTCCTCGCAAACCTTTATTAATCTGAATATCGTACTGCGAACAAATCCATTTAAACATATTTTGAGCAATTTTGTCATCTTTTGGAATCGAAACAGTTTTTCCGAGCAAATCAGAAAAAGATTTCACTTCATTTGAAGAAATTAAATAAACATTCGATTTTTGAGTAATTCCGCCGCAAACCACAAGATTCGAAAAATTTTCCATCACGGAAAGGGCCACATCGTACGGCAAAAAAACAACCTGATTTTTGTTATTTATAAAATCTGAAATCAATTCTTTTTGAGTTTTGTAAAAATTAACATTGCATGAAAAATAATCTTTATCTTCGCAAACATATTTTAAAGCCGCAAACGGAATTGAAGAAACGCCAAAATTGCACCCCACCTGAATTTTTGAAGACTGTTCTTCCTGGCAAAAAATATTAAATGGAACAAAAAGATTTAACAAAAAAATTAATCGAAAAATCGTTTTTTTCATAAAAAAATTATACACTTTTTTTCAAAAAAATAAACGCAAAAATATTTTTTTTTGACTTCTATAAAATC
>CAVHIX010000179.1:0-4177 GCA_963636135.1 Anaerovoracaceae bacterium | reverse complement strand
GAATAAGAATGAACAATTTGCAAAAATTCAGCCGATTGAAAGACCGCAGTACACGCAAATTTCTTCGCAAAATGTTGTAATGAACGGAAATTTGCACGAAAATCTTTCGCAAAATGTTTCACTTTCGCCTTCACAGGATTTAAAAGATATTGAAGTTTTTAGGCCAGATTTTGATTCTCCAAAAAATGTTCCGTTTCAGATTAAATTCCCTGACATGATGAATGCACAAAAAAATTCAATGAACGCGATGGACATAAAACTTCCAAAACCTTCATTCCCAGGACATTTCCGTGAACAAAACTAGAGCGCTCAGTTATATTTTCAGAAAATTTCCGGTTCTACGCTGGATTTTAGGAATTTTTGTAATTGCAATTATAATTTTAATTTCAATCATTTTAAGTTTTAAGGCAAAACCACAGCCAAAAATCATTTCGCTCACCCCCCAAGTCGGTTCTCCGGGGGATTTAGTCGTAATTAGGGGTGAAAATTTTGGGCAAAAAAAAGATACAAATTATGTCGAATTCGGGAACAATAAACTTACCGCAAGTTCAATTCTTTCCTGGAAAGACGATGAAATAAAACTCATAATTCCGGCTAACATTCAAGACGGGCTCGTTTACATCGGGAATAAAGATGTAAAATCGAATCCTAAATTTTTTGCAAATTCAACTTTGGTTCCAGTTCCGCGTGAAGAAAATCCTGAAAATCAGCTTCCGTACATTGACGATTTTAACAACATTCATTCGTATCGCCCGGCAGTCGGAAAAATTTTGACACTTTACGGAAAGAATTTTGGGCACACACGCGAAAAATCAAAAATCTATTTTACATGCAACCGAGAAAATGTTCCAAATTCAAACGAAACAAACGACGAATTCAACAAAGATTTTTTTATTCCTGCTAGCGAAGAAGATTTTGACTACAAATATTGGTCAGATTCTGAAATTCAGGTAAAAATCCCGGACGGAGCCACCAGCGGAAACATTTTTATCGAAAGTACAAAAGGAAATTCTGAGCCAGTTTTAATCGATTTTAATTTAAAATCCGGAACAAAAAAATTCGTTTCACCAAAAACTTATGTTGTAAAAATTTCAGTTGATATAGAAGATTATTCAAACGACAAAAATTCAAGCATAATTTTGCGCTGCCCTCGCCCGCTTCAAACGCCGCAACAGCCAAAAATCAATATGATTGAATACAATCCGGAGCCAGTAATTTCAGATTTTCAGCACACCGTAATAAATCAGACTTCTTTTGAAAAATCTGTAGCAAAAAAACAATTTTACCAGACTTACACGATTACAAATTACGAATGTGCAACGCAGATTAACGAAAATCAGGTTCAGGATTATTCAAGCGAAACTTTAACAAGCTACGAAAAATATTTAGAGCCGGATTCGATTACGCCAAGTGATGAAGAAAAAATTATTGCTCTCGCAAAAAAAATCGTTTTAAAAGAAAAAAATCCGTACAGAAAAGCAAAACTGATTTTCAATTATATGATTTCGAATTTTACGATTTTAAACGACCAGCGAAACGGGAAAATTTCAGTTTTAGATTTATTGAACACAAAAACTGGCGACGCATACGATTTTGCAACGATTTTTACTTCACTTTTGAGGGCAGCAAAAATCCCGGCAATTACAGCAAGCGGAATTTTAGTCAGTCCGAATTTAAAAACGCAAAATCACTGGTGGACTGAATTTTTTGTTGAAAATGTAGGTTGGATTCCGTGCGATGTTTCAATTGCAGCCGGATTAAATTACCAGACCTGGATTAAAGAAATCGATGTAAAATCATTCTACTTTGGAAATCTTGATGCCCAGCACATAATTTTTTCGAGGGGCCTAAACGAAATCAAAGCGGGATTTTCAAATAACAAAACAGTTTACAGACCGCGCACCTATGCATTACAATCAATTTGGGAAGAAACTTCCGGTGAAAAAATAAAATATTCTTCATACTGGGCAGATCCGGTTATAATCGGAGTTTATTAAAATCACATAAAGGGGAAATTGATATTTCCTCATTAACTTTTTATAGGGGAAAAATATGACAAAAGTACTTTCTGTTGGGGGCTCAATCGTAGTTCCAAACGAACCAGACACAGAATTTTTAAGCAGTTTTATTCAGATGGTAAAATCTTGGCTAAAAGAAGACGAAAGCCGAAAATTGATTTTAGTCGTTGGAGGGGGGGCTCCTGCCCGCGTTTATCAGAATGCATACAAATCAGTTGCTGAAAAAACGAATCTTTCTTCCGGTTTAAACGATGCCGACTGGATTGGAATTATGGCAACAAGATTGAACGCCCAACTTGTAAAAGCTTCGTTTGGCGACCTTTGCAAAAACGATGTAGTTTACAATCCAACAGAAGAAATTAGTTTTTCTGGACGAATTTTAGTCGCTGCCGGCTGGAAACCAGGATTTTCTACAGATAACGATGCAGTTTTATTGGCAGAAAAATTCAACGCAAAAACAGTCGTAAATCTTTCTAATATTGAAAAAGTTTACACTGACGACCCACGAAAAAATCCGGATGCAAAACCAATCGACCAAATTTCATGGAACGATTTTAGAAAAATGGTTGGAGACGAATGGACACCAGGAAAAAATTGCCCATTTGACCCAATCGCATCAAAAAAAGCCAGCGAATGTAACATGAAAGTAATCTGTGCTAGCGGAAAAAACATTGAAAATATCAAAAATATTTTAGATGAAAAAGATTTTATCGGCACGCAGATCGGCTAAATTTAAATGTATGTTGCAACAAAAACAGAAACAAAGATTTTAAAACTCCTTGAAAACGGCAAAAATCTAACAAAAAAGCAAATAATTGAAAAACTAAGCCAAACCGCCAAAGATTTTCAAATTGAAAAAGAGGTAGAAGGCTGTGTTGTAAAGGGGGTTGTTTCTGTTTGGGAAGATGGGGGGGGGATTAAAAAAAGCCTCTAATATCTCTACATTAGAGGCTTAATTGTATAATATTAAAAATCTACAAATACAATTACCAACTCATCTTATAATAAGATTTATTAGCATCATGTCTTTTAGTATATGCAGCAGCTTCTACTTTTGTACCTTCTGGAATTTCATACTGAAGCTCTTTTTGAAGTAAAATAGAACCTTTTACTTTTGAACTACTCTTAAAAAGATCCACAAGTTTTATTTTTTTACCACTAGTACGCCCCCAGAACTCACTATAACCTTTACATTTACTTAAATCAGAAAAATTAATTTCTTCTATCTTTGTACATGATTTAAACGACTCCTCATAAATAGTTTTTAAAGAAGTTGGAAGTGTAACAGAAGTAAGTTTTGAACAATTAGAAAATGCCTCATGACCAATATATTCAAGTCCTTCATTCAATGTAGCAATTTTTAAATTTTTACAATCTCTAAATGCTTCATCATTAATTGTCTTTAATGAGGAAGGAAAATTTATTTGAAATTCAACCTCTTTTTCAGGATTATAAATATACATTCCGGCTTTTCCAAATGCAGCAATATCTATTATTTCCAATCCCTCTGGTAAAATAACTTTCTCTAGCTTACTACAATCAAAAAATGCATTTGGAGGAATTTTCTTTATTTTTGAAGGAATTCTTATCTCTTTGAGAACGGAACAATATTCAAATGCACTTTCACCTATTTCTTCTAAAGATTCTGGAAGCTGAATTACTTCAACATTCACATCATAAGAAAAAACCCAGGCTCCCAATTTTTTTACCCCTTCTGGAACAATAATACTCGTTACCCCACCACGCCCATCAGAAGGTCTATCGATACTATTTCTATTCATTTGAACAGAAAGACCTTCATAAATAGGTCCTTTCCCAATCTGAACAACAGGTACACCCTGAATCGTACTTGGAAAAACAAGATCTCTTCTTAAACCTTTATAACCAGTAATTGTAACTTCTGTCAGATCACTATTCAGTTCAAAAGTAAAATCTGATTCTGGACATGGTTCTGTACTAAGTTTTACAGTCTGTTTTTTATTACATCCTAAAACAACAAATGCAAAAATAGCAACTCCTAACATTTTTAAAATTTTCTTCATTTAAAATTCCTCCTATAAATGGAACATTTATTTTTACCTGCTTAAGCAGGAATTTGACCAATTATTACAATCTAAAAAATCTTTTATTTTTTTATCAATCAGAGAATTATCTGTAAT